>CACAIU010000016.1 GCA_902532645.1 uncultured Pelagibacteraceae bacterium
ATAATGAAATCGAAAGGATAAATAAAAAATGAGTGGAAGATTAGAAGGTAAAAATATAGTTGTAACAGCAGCAGGTCAAGGAATTGGAAAAGCAACAGCAATAGCATTTTGTAATGAGGGTGCAAATGTTTTCGCAACAGATATTAATCAAGAAACTCTAAATATTGTTAAAAAAGATTATCCAAATATAGATGTATTTAAATTAGATAGCACAGACAAGACTAGTGTTGAGAATTATTTCAAGCATATGAATCAAATAGATGTTTTGTTTAACGCAGTAGGATTTGTTCATCATGGAACAATATTAGAGTGTGAAGAAAAAGATTGGGATTTCTCTTGCAATGTGAATATAAAATCGATGTATTATATGTGTAAAGGTGTCTTACCAATAATGATTAAACAAAATGGTGGGAGTATTATTAATATATCTTCATGTGCATCTAGCTTTAAAGGTTTTCCAAATAGGTTTGTTTACGGAACAACAAAGGGTGCAGTGATTGGTTTAACAAAAGCGATTGCAGCAGATTTTGTTAAACAAAATATTAGATGTAATTCAATTGCGCCAGGTACAGTTTATTCACCTTCTTGGCAAGATCGGGTAAATCAAAGCCCAGATCCCGTTCAAGCAAAAAAAGATTTTATAGCAAGACAACCTATGGGAAGGTTAGGAACTGCAGAAGAAATAGCAGCTGTAGCTGTATATTTAGCTAGTGATGATGCAACATTTACAACAGGAAGTACAATTCATGTTGATGGCGGAATTTCAATATAATTAAATAACAAAAGGATAAATATGAAATTATTAAGAGTAGGAAATAAAGGAAGCGAAAAACCAGCTGTATTAGATAAGGATGGTAAAATAAGAGATATCAGTTCTCACGTTAAAGATTTAAATCCAGATCATTTAAATTTTGAGACTATTTCTAAATTACAAAGCGCTGATTTATCCTCTTTACCAGAATTATCAGCAAGTGATCGAATAGGATCTTGTATTACTCAGCCAGGTAAATTTGTAGCTATTGGATTAAATTATTCTGATCATGCTGCTGAAACTGGAGCTGATGTTCCTTCTGAACCAATAGTTTTTATGAAAGCTACTAGTTGTATAGTTGGACCTAATGATGATGTTGAAATAGTTTCAGGATCTAAAAAATTAGACTGGGAAGTTGAACTTGGAATTATTATAGGAAAAGAAACAAAACATATCTCTGAAAGCCAAGCTCAAGATCATATATTGGGTTATTGTTTGGTTAATGATGTAAGTGAAAGAGAATGGCAAATTGAAAAAATGGGTCAATGGGTAAAAGGAAAATCCCATGACACTTATGGACCAATTGGCCCTTACTTTGTTACTAAAGATGAAATTGCAGACGTTAATAATTTAAAAATGAGTTTAGATGTTAATGGAAAAAGAATGCAAACAGGTAATACAAGTACAATGATATTTAACGTTGATGTGATTGTCTCTTATTTGAGCAAATATATGTCTCTTCAAGCAGGTGATATAATTACAACTGGAACACCCCCAGGAGTTGGTATGGGAATGAAACCTCAACAATTTTTAAAAGCGGGTGATACTATGAAATTATCAATCGAAAATTTAGGAGAGCAAAACTCTAAGGTAGTTGCTTTATAATTAATTGTGAAAATAACTTCTATTAAAAGTCATGTACTTAGATATGAGTTAGAAAAAGAACTTGGTTACTCACAACAGTATTATAAACATCGTACAGCCCATCTTGTTGAAGTTCAAACAGATGAAGGAATAACAGGTTGGGGAGAATGTTTTGGTCCTGGAAATATTGCTTTAGCAAACAAGTTTATTGTTGAAAAGGTTATACAGCCTTTAGTAATTGGTGAAGATCCTTTAAATAAAGAACATATCTGGCAAAAAGTATATAATCTTTTAAGAGATAGTGGTCAAAAGGGAATGCCAATTCAAGCATTATCAGGGGTAGATATTGCTTTATGGGATATTATTGGAAAGAAAACAAACTCTCCTCTTTATCAACTTGTTGGTGGTAAATGTAATAACGATGTTCCTGTTTATGGATATGGAATGATGTTACAAAAAAAAACAGTTGATGAATTGATCACCTTGTTCAAAGAAGAATCTAAGCAAATAAAATCAAAAAATTTTAAAGCTATGAAAATGAAAGTTGGATTAGGTCCAAAAGAGGATTTAAAGTTAGTTCAAGTTGTAAGAGACTCTGTTGGAAAAGATTTTAAATTAATGGTTGATGCAAATCACGCTTATAATTTGAAAGATGCTCTTTATGTGGGAAAAGGTTTAGATGAGCTAGATATTTATTGGTTTGAAGAACCTGTAGCTCCTGAAGATTATGAGGGCTACAAAGAATTAAAACAAAAAATCTCTACTAGCATTGCAGGAGGAGAAGCTGAATTTACCAAATATGGCTGGAATAAATTAATATCAAATAAATGTATTGATATAGCTCAACCAGAGGTTTGTGGACTTGGCGGAATTACTGAGTATTTAAAAGTTGCAGCATTAGCACAAGCAAATTTTATACCAGTAATTAATCATGTATGGGGTTCTGCAGTTAGTATTGCGGTTAACCTTCATTTGTTGACAGCACAACCAGATATGCCAGGCGGATTATTTCCATCTAAATCTATGCTTGAGTTTGATACAACAGAAAAAAATATTTTTATCACAGATTTGCCAAAGGAAGAATTTTCAATTTTAGACCAAGTTAAAAACAATAACGGTTATGCATCAGTAACAGATAATATAGGTATTGGTATAAACCCAAATGAAGATTTTATTAAAGAGTTTGAAGTAAATGAATAAAATAAAAACATCAGAACCAAAACCTCTTTGGAAATTAAGATGTACTTTAGGTGAAGGAACATTATGGGTTAGTGAACATAACTCAATTTATTTTGTAGATATTAAAAAAAAGAAAATTTGCTCTTTCAATATTAAAAATAAAAAAAAGAAAATCTTTAAAGTAAATAAAGAAATTGGTTTTATCGCTCATATCAAAGATTATATTTTCATTTTAGGTCTCCAGGGAGAATTAAGAATTCAAAATTTAAAATCAAAAAAAATTTTAAAATCAATTAAGATAGAACCAAGCTTGAAACTAAATAGAATTAATGATGGAAAAACAGATCCTGCTGGAAATCTTTGGTTTGGTACCATGGACAACTTGGAAAGAAAAATTGAAAAAGGTTCTTTATATAAATTAGATAAAAATTTTAAGTTAATAAAAGTTGATAAAAATTATAGAATTACTAATGGACCAGCGTTTATTGATCAATATAATTTTTATCACACTGATAGCGCAAAAAAAAATATTTATAAAATAAAAATAAATAAAAATAATAAAATTATTAGTAAAAAAATATTTAAAAAATTCTCAATCCAAGATGGAGCACCTGATGGTATGACTTTAGATAAAAATAAAAATTTATGGGTAGCTCATTTCCACGGTGCTTGTGTTTCTGTATTTAATTCAAAAGCAAAATTAATTCATAGAATTCAGTTTCCTGCAAAAAATGTAACTAATTGTGCATTTGGAGGTAAAAATACTAAAGATCTTTACGTTTCAACAGCAACAAAAGGTATGAGCACAGCAGATTTGCGAAAATTTAGATATTCAGGATTCTTTTTTAGTGTAAAAACAAATGCAAAAGGAGTTTTACAAAAAAAATTTAGATTAAGTAATGAAGAAAAGAGATCTTTACTATGAGCGAATACCTACAAAGCTTTTAAGAGAAGATATTCGATTATTAGGAACTTTTTTAGGAAGAGTAATTAAAGATCAAGAAGGAGAAGCCTTTTTTAAAATTGTTGAAAGACTTAGATTATTATCAAAAAACACATTATTAGATATAAAAAAGAGCAAAGTTTTCTCAAAATTATCAAAAGAAGTAAAAAAACTTTCGCCAGAAAAAACTTTTAAAATCACAAGGGCCTTTTCGCACATCTTAAATTTAATGAATTTAGCAGAGTCATTGGACGCATCTAGAAAGCTAAATGAATATGAAAATCCATATTTTAAAGGGAAACGTCAAAATTTATTTATTGAGGATATTATTGAGGGACTGTTTAAAAATAAAAATATTTCAAATAATAAAATTTATGATTTAGCAACTAAGCTTGACATAGGAATAGTTCTTACTGCTCATCCAACAGAGGTTAAAAGAAGAACTTTAATTCAAAAATATGCAAATTTGATTAAAATTATGGAGCAACGTCATCTCTATAAAAAATACCCATCAAAAATTATAGAATTAGATAGAAAACTGTATTCTGAAATAGCAATTATTTGGAAAACAGATGAGCTAAAAAGAACAAAACCTTCTCCATTAGATGAGGCTAAGTGGGGTTTGGCAGTAATTGAGGATAGTTTGTGGGACACAATTCCAAAGGTTTATAAAAGATTAAATGATATTTTTAGAAAAAATTTAAATAAAGATTTGCCAAGAAATTTTAATCCTATTCAATTTGGCTCATGGATGGGAGGAGATAGAGATGGAAATCCAAATGTCACTGCAGAAGTAACTAAGAAAGTAATTTTATTTTCAAGATGGCAAGCAGCAAAACTGTACGAGAAAGAACTTACTCAATTAATTCAAGATCTATCTATGGAAGAATGTTCTCCTGCAATCAGGAAAGTTACTGGAAAAAGTTTTGAACCCTACAGGGTTTATTTAAGACCATTAAGAGATAAAGTTAGAAATACCCATCAATTAATTGAAGAACATATTAATTTTAATAAAGATTTAGATGAAAAAAAATTACTTCAAGATAAAGATGAGATTATAAATCCTTTAAGAGAAGTAAGAACCTCACTAAATCAAAACAAAGGCCAACATATTGCAAATGCTGATTTGTTAGATTTAATTAGAAGAGCCAGATGTTTTGGTGTCAATCTTGCAAGACTAGATATAAGGCAAGAGTCTGATCGGCATAAAAAATTATTAAATGAAATATTTAAGAAGAAATATAAAATTAATTTCTCTTCACTAACTGAAAGTGAAAAAATAAAACTTTTAAATAAAACTATTAAAGAAAGAAAATCTTTTGTTAAAAAAATAAATATACGAGACAAAGATAATAAAGAAGTATGGAACACCTTTCAACAAATTGCAAAAGAACCAGAGCAATGCTTGGGTGCTTATGTTATATCAATGACTTCAACAGCATCTGATATTTTATCTGTTTATTTTTTACAAATGCAGGCACAGATTAAGAATTTATTAAGAGTTGTACCACTCTTTGAAACTTTAGAGGATTTAAAAAATGCTAATAGCGTTATGAATAATTTATTTAAAATTTCATGGTATAGAAAAATAATTAAGTCGAAACAGGAAGTAATGATTGGATATTCAGATTCTAGTAAAGATGCTGGAAAATTATCTGCTAGTTGGCATCAATATAAACTTCAAGAAGAACTTAGAAATCTGGCTAAAAAATATAAGATAGATCTTGTTTTCTTCCACGGTAGAGGTGGTTCTCCAGGAAGAGGAGGTGGTCCAATCCAGGCTACCTTAAAATCACAACCTTCAGGAACTGTTAATGGCAAAATTAGAATTACGGATCAAGGAGAGGTAATCCAACAAAAATACGGTTATAAACCATTAGCTGAGTACAATTTATGTAGCTATATAGGAGCTGTAATGGATGCTTCTTTAAATCCACCACCCAGATCAAAAAAAAGTTGGCGTCAATTAATTCAAAAAATGTCAGAAATTTCTACATCTTCATATAGAAAATACTTAAATCAAAGTGAAGATTTCATTCGTTACTTTAAAATTGTTACACCCCATAAATCACTTGGAAAGCTTGCAATTGGATCAAGACCAACCAAAAGAAAGAACATTGATAATATTCAAAGTTTAAGAGCTATTCCTTGGGTATTTGCTTGGACGCAAATTAGATTAATGTTACCAGCATGGCTCGGCACCACAGAAGCACTGCGATACGGATCAATTAAAAAATTTAAAAAGACAATGAGTGATATGGAGAGAAATTGGCCTTACTTTGTGTCAACCATGGATATTTTAGATATGGTAATCTCTAAAGTAGATCCTGATATATCGGTTATTTATGAAAATAATTTAGCTGACGCTTCATTGAAGAGAATTGGTAAAAAATTAAGATTTCAATTTGAGGCACTGGTCAAATTGCACAATAAAATTACCCCTAAAGAAGTGGTAAAAGAGAGAAAAGAATTTAGAAAAGCTTTATTTATAAGAAATAATTATACAGAAATGCTAAATATACTTCAGGCTAATGTAATGAATAAATTAACACATAAAAAATATAATAAATTAGATAAAAAATTACTTGAGGATGCTTTAATGACATCGATTGCAGGTATTTCTGCAGCTATGAAGAATACCGGATAATGTTTGAATACTTAATTGCTTTTGGAGCAGGACTTATAAGTTTTTTATCTCCATGTGTTTTACCTTTAATACCAGGATATATTTCATATATATCTGGTCAATCTTTGCAGGAAATTTTAAATCAAAAAAAAATAAATTTTTTTCCTTTAATTTTATTTTGCTTGGGTTTTTCAACTGTATTTGTAATTTTAGGAGCATCTGCATCTTTTTTAGGACAGGCACTTTTACAAAATTCTGAAGTCTTAAGAATTTCAGCTGGAATAGTTATAATAATTTTTTCTCTTCAATTAATTGGAGTAATCAATATTCCATATTTAAATTTTGAAAAAAGATTTGATGCAAAAGAATCTAGAAATATTCTTTTTCCATATGTGATTGGTGTCGCTTTTGGATTTGGTTGGACACCATGTATTGGTCCAATTTTAGGTTCAATTTTAGCTTTAGCATCTATTGAAGAAACTTTGTCACGAGCTATAATTTTATTAATTTCTTATTCATTAGGTCTTGCTATTCCATTTGTTTTGTCAGGATATTTAATTCAAAGATTTTTATTATTTTCTAAAAATTTTAGAAAAAACATTAATTTGATCTCTAAAATTGGTGGAATAACTCTCTTAGTTACAGGTATTTTAATTTTAACTAATCAACTACAAGCTATTGGATTTTATATAATTGAAATCTTTCCTTTTATGCAAAAATTCGGTTAAAAGGTATTAATGAAAATTTATCAAATAGACTCAAGTGCTAGAAAGAAAGGCTCAACTTCTCGAGCTCTAGCAAAAAAATTATTAGATAAAATTAAAAAGCCAGGAGACGAGGTATTTTACAGAGATTTAGATGATGAAATGCTTTTTGTAAGTGGCTTAACAGAGTCTGGAATGAAAATAGATGAAAAGGATCAAACCGAGCATCATAAAAAAATGTTTGAACTCTCAGACAAACTAGTAAAAGAATTAAAAGAAAGTGATATCATAATAATTTCAGCACCAATTTATAACTATGGCCCACCTGCAACTTTAAAAGCATGGTCCGATTTAGCCGCAAGGATTGGAGAAACTTTTAAATTCAAACCAAATGGTAGAAGAGAGGGACTTCTAAAAAATAAAAAAGCCTACTTGGTCATCACTTCAGGAGGAACTAAATTAAACAGTTCAGAAGATTTTTTAACCCCTTGGTTAAAATTTATACTTAATTTTTTTGGTATAGAAAAAGTTGAAGTAATTAGTGCTGACCAAATGGCGCTAGACTATGAAAAATCAATAAGAGAAGCAGAGGCTCAAATTGAAAATATATCTATAGATTAAATTTTCTTTTTAGGTGTCTAAGTTTTCCTTCTGTACTATCGTAATCGATATAGCAACCTTGTAAAAATCTCTCTCCCTCTTTTGTTTCATAAGCTGTTCTTCCATGAAGCAATCTGTGATTATCCATCATCATCAAGTCTTTTGGTTCAAGTTTAAATTCAACCCTATATTTTTCTGAATTATACATTTCAGAAAGCTTTCTCCTTGCCTGATAGTATAGATCTAATTTTTCTTTATCTAGAATTGGAACATAGTCTAATCTAGGACTGAATCTTACTTGCTTAAAACTTTTGTCTTCATTAAGTTCAATTAAAGGAGATATTGTCTCTAAAACAACTTCTTTATCAACAAATCTAAATCTAACTTTTACCTCAGTTAAAATTTTATAAAATTCAGGGAATTCATTTTTTAAATCTTCAGTAACTGTATAACCATCTACTAATGTTGATAACCCACCTGAAACTTTACTTTCTATACAGTGCAAAAGTTGAATGCATGGAACAGGATTTCTATATGGATTATCTGTATGGGGCGCTAAGGCCAAAGATGTATAAGCAAGATCGTTTGGATCTGGTTTAGATTTTACATCAAAATATTCTCCAAAATTTGTTCTTCGAACACTTCCTATGGAATTTGCAAATTCTACGATATAATTTTTTGATATTGGAATATTTTTTATTATAACAAATCCATATTTGTAAAAAGAAATAAGCAAATCATGCATCTCTTTACTCTCATAAAAATTTTTTTGATATTCATAATTTTTGAAATTTTCTAAGCTAGAGTCCCATTTAGTTTTTTCTATAGATCTAATTACGATATCTTCTTTAGAAAATTCAGAAGCAATTTTATCAATCTCTAATTTTGAATTAACACCATCATTAAAATTAATTTCTAAATATTTTTCATTAATATTAACTTTATTTATAGTGATATCTTTGTCTAAAAATGTTGGGTCAAAAAGTCTTTGTTGAGTTCCTTTATCTAAATATTCCACTCCATTTACCCTTTCTCTTAACCAGAATGGGTGAATTTCTTTTTTTTCAGATCCATTATTTAAATAAACTTTGTTTTGAACTAGCTCAATTTTCATACCAATTATCCAAGAATTATTAAAAATTTAACTTTAATCAACATAAATTAAATAGTAAGAGTTCAGTGTGAAAAACTTTGATACGAAAAAATATCCTATATATGCAAGCTTTTTAAATCAGTTGGCAAAAGATCTAACTAGGTTTTATTACACTAAATTAGATAAACCATTCAAAATAACTAATAAACTGAAAGGCAAAGGTTATGATCCAGTTACGACATCTGATAAAGCATTTGAAAAATTTATAAGATCTAAAATTTCAAAAAAATTTCCAAATCATCAAATTATAGGTGAAGAATATGGTCACAAAAATACAAAAAGTGAATTTTCTTGGGTAATAGACCCGATCGATGGAACTAGATCATATGTAGTAGGTAATCCTAGTTGGAGCAATCTTATTTCCCTTAATTATAATGGGGAGCCTATTTTGGGATTAGCTAATTTCCCGAAATTAAAAAAATATTATTTAAATCTAAACAAAAATTCTTCTTATGTTTTTGAGAATAATAAAAAAAGAAAATTAAAAATTAATAATAAAGTAAATTTTACAAATGCAAAATTAGCAGCTGCATTTCACAATCACTTATCTTTAAAGCAACAATTAAAAATTAGTAAATTTATTAAACGTATGCAATTTCCATGTTTTGATGCTTTAACATATTGTCATTTAGCAGAAGGTAGAATCGAAGTAGTTGCACAGTGTGCGAATAAAATTTGGGATATTCATCCACTAATTCCCATCCTTAGAGCGGCTGGTGCGATTGTAACCACATGGGATAATAAAAACCCAAAACTAGGTGGAAACATACTTGTTTCTAATAATAAACAAAATCATCAAAAATTTTTAAAATTATTAAAACCAGTAGCTAAATGATACCAGAAAGAGCACAAGTTATTTTAGATTTCTGGTTTAAAGAAACTCCTTCCGAAATGCGGTTTAAAAAAGACGAGGAATTTGATCAAAAAATAAAAGATAATTTTTTAAATGATTATGAATTAGCATGTCTAAACGAATATGATGATTGGCAGGATAACCCCATGAGTTGCTTAGCTTTAGTTATTCTATTTGATCAATTTTCAAGAAATATGTTTAGAAATGATAAAAAGGCTTTTGCACAAGATCAAAAAACAAGATTGATTGTAAATGATGCAGTTTATTCAGGCTATTTAGAAGCAATGAATGTTAATCAAAGATTTTTTATGTTGTTGCCGCTAATTCACAGTGAGGAAATCAGTGATCATGAAATGGCTTATTACTTATTGAATAAATATTTAAGAGAACATGAGGAGTATATTAAGATAAAAAAATTTTGGCAAGATCACACTAAAGCGATTAGACAATTTCATAGATATCCTCATCGAAATGAAATTTTAGGAAGAGAGTCTACTGAAGAAGAAATAGAATTTTTAAAAGGTCCAAACTCTTCTTGGTAAGATGAATTTAGAATTCATTTTTAAAATAATTGATAAAGAAGAATGGCAAAAAGCTAAGCAATCTGGAATTTATAATGGATCTGATAAAGATAAAAAAGATGGATATATTCATTTTTCAGAGGAAGATCAGGTTCCAGAAACTCTTAAAAAATATTACCAAAATAAAGAAAATTTAATTTTATTAAAAGTTAATGCATTTAAACTTGAACATTTGCTTTGGGAGCAAGCTTCAAATGGAGATATGTACCCGCACTTATATTCACCTTTGGATGTTAAAAATATTGAACAAGAATTTGAATTACCTTTAGATGAAAATGGAACTCATAAGCTACCAGAAATTTTAAAAAAATATCAGTTCACTCGCCCTAGATAATTTACCATTATCACACCGATAATAATTAAGATAATTCCAATGGTCCCATAAATATTTGGTACTTGATTAAATTTTAATACTGCAAAAAGTACAACACCTGTTACTGTCAAACCACTGTAAGTAGAGTAAGCAAATCCAACTGGAAGTGCAGACATTGATTTTGCAATTGAAAACATTGTAATACACATAAACAAAATACATAAAACAGACGGGGTTAATTTAGTAAATCCCTCTGAAATTTTAGCAAAACTATTTGAAGCTATTCCAAATATAATTCCGTTAGCTAAAAATAAATATCCCCACAATGGTTTCATGATTATTCTTTAGATGCAATTTTATTAACCAAAGGTCTCATAATTGGAGCCATTGTAAATGCAGCAATTAATGCAACTGGAAATGCAAACATCCAAGAATAAAACCATCTATCAAAAAAACCATCACCGACACTTGTATTTACAGCCACAACTACACCACTCATAATAACACTCATTCCAAAAGACATAAAAATCATAAACAAAGGTTGTGCGTATTTTTTAGAGATCATAATTAATTATTACCTAGCAGGTTAACGATTAAAACACCAACAATTATAAATGCCAAACCAATTATTGAATATAAGTTTGGCACTTGATTAAATCTAATTATACCAACAATAACAGTTGCTATAATTGTTAAACCTGCAAATGAAGCGTAAGTAATGCCCATTGGAATATTTTTCATTACCAATGAAAGTGCGTACATACATAATACAATTGTAATTGCTGTGACTATGCTCGGAATAAGAAGGGTGAACCCCTCAGCACTTTTAGCAAAACTGTTTGAAGTTACTCCTAGGAATACAGCAATACCTAGAAACAAATATGAAGTAGCAAGACTCATTTAATAATATTAAATGAAATCCCACTAAATATATATAATTATTTGAGAGACCATTTGATAGCATCTTCCATTCTATCATCTCCCCAAAAGAGTTCATTTTTCACAATAAAAGATGGACTACCAAAAATTTTATTTTCACGAGCTGAACTTGTATTTTCAATATATTTTGTTTCTATACTTGATGACTTTGCTTCAGAAATAATTTCATCTTTATTTAAGTTTAATTCTTTACAAACTTCAGTAATACTTGGTTCAATTGCAGGCTCTTTGCCTTCTTGAAACCATTTTTTATAAGTTAGAATAACAAATTTTTCTCCCCAACCTTTTTTAAACCCAAGAATTGCTATTTGATTTGCTAGATCAAATTCTGACAATGGATAGGGAACTGGAGTCTTAGCAAAAAAACCATAACCTTCCGCTCGTCTTTCAATATCTCTCCACATGTAATTGACTTTGTTGATTTTGTCTTTAGGAAATGGAATATTGTTCATTTCCTTCATAATCGCTCTAACTGAAAAGGGTTTCCAATTAAATTTTACTTGATGTTGTTTTTCAACATCAAGTATTCTAGTTACGGACAGATAGGTGTAAGTACTTCCTATCGAAAAATAAAAATCAATACCACTCACTTACTTTGGCATAGGTGTAGCACCGGTTTCTAAACTAACAATTTTTCCATTGTCGTATTTATAAACTGCCATTACTGCCTCAACATTACCATCATCAAATGTTACAAATGAATGGTGAACACCTACTTCATCATTTTCATAAACAATTCTAACCTTATCTTGATTAATATCACCACTCATTGCCCATTTAACAACATCACTTTTATTTAAAACATTACCTGATTTATGCATTGTGAATTTAAAATCATCATGCAAAAGCTCATTCATTACTGCCTCATCTTTATTTTTTAACGCTGCGCTGTATTTTTCTAATATAGACATGTTTTTCCTTTCTAATTATTCACCTGGTTTTTTAAAGTTTTTTCCTGCTTCTGCAGCTTTGTTGAAAGTTTTGTTATAATCAAATACTTCATGGATCATAATATCTTCCATTAAACCTGCATTCATAATTGCAACTTTCATCCCAAGAACACTCTCGTAATCCCCTTCAATAACATTGATTACATCAAATCTTCCTCGAACCCACTCATAACTATGAAACTTTACTCCAACAGTATCACAAATAGCTTTGATCGCTGCTCCTCTATCTGCATTAGGATCGCTTTGCATTCTTTTAGCTAGTTCTCTACTTATTTTTCCAATTATATAGTATTTACTCATTTGCTATTCACCCCATATTCCAGCAAATTCATAAGCTTCTACATTTTCATCACCAACAACCCAAGCATCATGTCCAGGTTTAATTGAATAAGCATCACCAGCCTTGTAGTTTTTTTCTGTTCCATCCTCATGGACCGCACAAATTTCACCCTTTGTTATTACTCCTAAATGGTTTGCTTTGCAGTTATCTGTTCCAACATGTGGCTTAACATCAACTGACCATTTCCAGCCTGGTGATAAATGTAGTCTCACAACTCTTTGATCACCAACCTTTACAGCCTCTATTTTAGCATTATTGAATTTATCCGTTACTTCATCAGCATTATTAAAACTTTTAATATCTATTCCGCTCATAAATCTCCTTTCAATAAATGTTTTAAGTTATCCTTTGTACTGCTCAAGAAAGTCATCACTCATTGGAGTTGTTACATTTTTTTCCAAATCAACTCCGGCTGCAGCTCTTTCTTTATGTAGCTCCTCATCATTTTTGAAACTTTGCATACCCTCTGGTGTATCAAATTTTACAATAGCTATAAATTTAGTATCGTCACTCTTTTCGGTTCCAGCATACAAAAATGTCATTCCATACTTTTTAACCTTCTCTGAATTATTGTGAACCATTGCTTTCCATTTAGCAAAAGTTTCAATTGGTCCTTCTATTTTTACTATCATATTACTCCTTTCTATTTTTTAATCAGAGCAAACAGCCATTACTGTTGTCTCTTGTTTATGCCCCGATTGTTCTATTATTTTAGAATTTTCTGGATCTTGCATAAATTTTTGCATTGTATCTGCAGCAGGTGTTTGCATTACAACATGAACTTTGTTGGGATTATCTAATTCATTCCCAACATAAATAGTTTTAATGCCAGCTTCTTGTCTTGGACCTGAGTGTTCATCAAACATTTTTTTCCAATGATCCCAGTCATTAACTTCAAAATTACCTATTATTTTGACCATCTTATCCTCCGTAAATTGTTTTTGAAGTTTCCTCTACTTTCTCTTTACCATTTGGTATTAATTTGAAAATAAATGCATAACAATTATTCATTAAATTTTCTTGATAAGGTTTACCAAACATTTCATCGACAGTTGAATTGATACCAGAATTTATTTTATCTTCTAAAACGCCCTCAGTCGTTAGAAATTCTCTAGTTACTTTTGCTGCAGCAAGACTATTTTCTTTGTAAGCCAAATCGCCATTTGGAAGCTCACCTTGTTTAATAAATTGAGTTGATGTAAAAATTCCAGCACATCTTAAAGACTCAGATATTTCCTTATCGCTTATTTTTGCATGTGAAGTTGCTGTTAGCAAAACCAATAAAAACGTAAAAATTATTTTTTTCATATTATCTTCCTACTTTTTTAATTTATAAGTACCCCTATAATAATTAGTTGCATGAATTTTACCTTCCTGAGCAGGCTTAATTTGTGTGTAACCCGTAGTTCCACTGCATTCGATACCTTCATATCTACCTGTACCACTGATACATTTAAAAGTACCTTCCATTGAGTAACCTAACTTTATTTCATAATAAATTATTGCTGTGTCACCATTTATAAACATTATTTTACAGTGACCCATTTCAAAACCTTTACCTGGAATTGTTCCTGCACCTATACAATGATGTGATGAATTATCACCAAACGAAGTACCTTCTATTGCATTAAATCCACTTAGACCTTCATATGTAAAAGTCATGATGTTTCCTTTTTCATCTACAATAGCTTTAGCATCGCCAACAAAAAAACCAGCAAGACTAATTTTTCCACTATGACCATCTGCATGAGATACTGTCGTGAACAAACTTAAAACTAGAACAATTAATAATTTTTTCATTTTTTTCCTTTATTTGGTTATCTTTGTAGCACCTGTTTCTAACTCAATGACTTTTCCATCTTTGAATTTCCAATAACACATCAGTGCTTCTGTATTACCGTCTTCATAAGTCATTATTGAATGATCAAATCCAACCTCATCATTTTCAAACAAAATCCTGTGTTTATCAGGATTAAGCTTTCCTTGATTAATCGCATCAATCATACCTTGCTTACCACTATCCGTATATCCACCTTGTAAGTGTGAATACCTTTTATAATCATCATGAATTAACTCGGACGCAGCGTTACCATCTTTTTCCTTAATCGCTTTATTAAGTTTCTCCAGTATAGACATAAAATTATTTCTTCAACGCATTAAACATACTTAAGGTGTCATCATAAGCTATAAACTTTGACAACTTCCCATCTTTAACTTCAAAGTAGTGTCCAAAAATTGTATCCATGCCATCAGCAGTTGCTTTTACATTTACAAAAACTTTATCACCTTCGCTAATCATTGACTCAGGCAACACATGAAAATTGCTGAATAAATTTGGAACTTGCATCATATTTTTCATAAACGCTTCTTTACCTTTATGAGTTCCAGACATAGGGTGTTTATCACCTGGGTATACCCAAACAACATCATCATGTACTGTATTCATAAATCCTTCCATGTCTCCTTTTCCAAAGAGCTCATAACCATTTTTAACTATTTCTTTTGAATCCATAATTTCTCCTTTTAAGTAAATACTTATAACATTATAGTGTTACATATTTATTAATGAGTCTTCCTGTGCTTATAACGCGCGACAGATATGCATTTTTTTTCATGTATAAAACTTTGAATTATTAGTTTTATTCAACTTTAATTTTTGATAACATTTGCCCATGATTGAAAAGTTTAATGGTATTTTTTATCTAGCAGTTTTTATCGTTCATTTTGTTGTATTTGCTGTTTATGCGTACCAAACAGTGTTTGCCACAAAAACCTTTTTAAATAAATTTGGCATCGATGATACTGGTGCCGGAATGACTAGATTTTTTGGATCTTTGTTTATAGGCGCTGTTGCAATGTCAATATGGGTTGGCTTTATTAGACCTGATGGACTTCAAGGAACATGGGCTTTTTTTAATTTAGTATTTTTACAAAACCTTTCAGCTTTTATTGTTGGTATTTACAATATTAAAATTAATAAGTTGGGTCACACTCCACAAACTTCTAATGAAGGAATTATTGCGCCAGGTATCCTAACTTTATTGAGTGCAATACTTTGTTACGGATTAGCAGATAAAATTTATATCTAAAACCAATTAGGTATTGGAAGACCTTTTTCTTCTAGGAATTTTTTATTGAACATTTTAGTTGCGTATTTATCACTTCTATCACAAAGAATTGTTACAATAGTTTTACCGGGCCCTAATTCTTTGCCCATTCTTATTGCTCCTGAGATATTGATACCACAACTAGTACCTAAACTTAGACCTTCATTTTGAATTAAATCATAAAGAATGGGTAGAGCTTCATGGTCATCAATAGAGTAGGCGTCATCAATTTTGGCCTCACCAAAGTTAGCTGTTACTCTGCTTGAACCAATTCCTTCAGTAATTGATCCTCCCTCTGACTTTAGTTCACCATTTTTAATATAATTATAAAGAGCTGATCCCTTTGGATCAGATAAGTAAATTTTTATATCTTTGTTTTTTTCTTTAAGAGCATTGCTAACTCCAGAAATAGTACCTCCTGTTCCTGAAGAACACACAAAGCCATCAACTTTACCTTCGGTTTGTTCCCATATTTCTTGTCCTGTCCCTTCGTAATGACCTTTGGCATTTGCGGTATTATCAAATTGGTTAGCCCAAATGACACCGTTGTTATTTGTTGGCCTTAATTCATCTGCAAGTCTCGCTGCCACTTTAACAAAATTGTTATCATCTTTATAAGGTTTAGGTGGCACTAATCTTAATTCAGCCCCAAGATTTCTAAGTAAATCTTTTTTTTCTTGAGTTTGGTTATCGTTCATTACGATGATTGTTTTATAACCTAAAGAATTTCCCAATAGGCCTAAACCAATCCCAGTGTTACCAGCTGTTCCTTCAACAACTATTCCACCTTTAGAAATTAATTTTTTTTCTTGAGCGTCTTTAATTAATGCAAGGGCAGCTCTATCTTTAACTGATCCACCTGGATTTAAAAATTCTGCTTTTCCATAAATATTGCATCCAGTAATTTCTGATGCTGCTCTTAATTTAATTAATGGAGTGTTTCCTATTCCTGAAATAAAATCGTTTTGTGTATTATTCATTATCTGATTTTTTATCACTATCAGGTGTAATACCATAAGGTTTAAATTCACTATCAGCAATACCAACACTTCTTGCTGGAATTCCAACCATCACAGCATTTTCTGCAACGTCTTTAGTTATAACTGCATTAGCTCCAATTCTTGCACCTTTACCAACTACTACTGGACCCAATACTTGTGCACCTGAGCCAATAACCACATCCTCTTTTATAGTAGGATGTCTTTTCATATTACGTTGATCATTTGAATTTATACTTGGAGCAATTCCTCCTAATGTAACCATATGATAAATAGTTACGTTATCACCAATCTCAGATGTTTCTCCAATCACAACTCCCATACCGTGATCGATAAATAAATTTTTTCCAATTTTTGCATTTGGATGAATTTCAATACCAGTTAAGAATCTTGAAAATTGAGAAATGATTCTTGCAATCAAATGAAATTTTGCAGTACTAAAAAAATTTGCTATTCGATGAAAAAAAACTGCTTTAACTCCAGGATAAGTTAATATTAAACTTAACTTTGACCTTGCTGCAGGATCTCTATCAATTATGG
>CACAIU010000017.1 GCA_902532645.1 uncultured Pelagibacteraceae bacterium
CTTTTTTGATCTGTTTTAATAGTTTTACTTAATATATTTTGTATTCTTAGAATTAATTCTTTTGGTTCAAATGGTTTCGGTAAATAATCATCAGCACCAATATCTAGCCCTTCAACCCTTTCACTTGCTTCACCTTTAGCAGTCAGAAGTATAACTGGTGTATCTAATTTTTTTTTATTTTCTTTTAAAAATTCAAGTCCACTTTTACCTGGCATCATGATATCCAAAACTATTAAATCAAACTTAATTATTTTTATTTTCTCTAATGCATTTTCTGCATTTTCAGCAGTAGTGACTAAAAATTTATTTTCGTTTAAATACTTTTTTACAAGAGATCTAATTCCATCATCATCATCAACCACTAGTATATGTGCAATAAACTTATCCATTAATTATTTTACTTAGTACATTATCAAAATTTATAACTTCTTCAGAACTTGAATTTAATAATGCATTATAAATTCTCTTTTTTTGTAAATTAAAAATTTCATTAAAAATTTTTTTACCTTTATCATTAAGAAAAACATGCTTTACTCTAGTGTCCTGCTCATCTTTTTTAAACATAATGATTTCAAGTTTAATTAAATCTTTTAAAACACGATTTAAGCTTTGTTTTGTTACTTTTAATCTTTTAAGCAGCTCAGAAATTGAGATCCCTTCATACATTGAAAGTAAATGAATTACTTTATGATGCGCTAAACCAATTGAATATCTATCTAATATTTTTTTGGAGTCAGTAAAGGTTTCTCTATAGCTAACAAACAGTTTTTCAATTAGGTCTTTAAGCTGGTCATCTTTTAAATATAAAAGTTCTTTCATAATAGGCAAGTTATATTGACATATTAAAGATACAAAGATATTTTTCAGTTATAAATTAAAAATTTTCACACATGATACCTTACGATAAGAGATCTGGAAAAATATGGTACAACAATGAATTAGTTGATTGGGCTGACGTTAAACTGCATGTTTTAAGCCATGGTATGCACTACGCTAGTTGTGTATTTGAAGGTGAAAGAGTTTATGATGGTTCAATTTTTAAATTAGAAGAGCACACAGCTAGATTTTTTCATTCTGCTAGAAGAATGGGTTTTGAAATTCCATATACAGAGGAAGAAATCAATAATGCATCAAAAAAAATTATCGCAACCCAAAAAGTAGAAAATGGTTATGTAAGACCTGTTGCTTGGAGAGGTAGTGAGATGATGGCTATTTCTGCGCAACAAACAAAAATACATGTTGCGATTGCAACATGGGAATGGGGATCATACTTTGATCCTAAACTAAAAATAGAGGGAATAAGATTAAATATTTCAAATTGGAGAAGACCAGCACCTAATACAATACCATGGGATACAAAGGCATCAGGTCTTTATATGATTTGCACTCTCTCAAAACATGAGGCAGAAAAGCAAGGTTATACAGATTCTTTAATGCTTGATCATGAAGGGAATATTGCTGAAGCAACTGGAGCAAATATTTTTTTCAAAGATAAAAATGGAGAAATTCACACTCCAATACCAGACTCTTTTTTAGATGGTATTACAAGAAGAACCGTTATTGGAATTGCAAGATCAAAAAATATTAAAGTGCATGAAAGAAAAATTAGCCCAACTGAATTACCTAATTTTATTGGATGTTTTTTAACCGGAACAGCAGCAGAGGTAACCCCAGTATCTTGTATTGCTGAAAATCAATTTAAAGTTTGTGATACTATTATTGATTTAAATGAAAGTTATCAGGTATTAGTTAGGAAGAAAAAAGCAGCCTAGTCTTTACTATCTTCAGACATAGCGTGATCAATGCCTTTTCGCATATAATCATATGCAGTAAAAAGTGTTAAAGCAGCCGATAACCACAATAGAATTATACCAATTGTTTGAGCGTTATAATCTTGAAAATTAATTATTTTATTTCCCGTCTCTCCAGATAATAAAAGAGCTATCGATACCATTTGTAATACTGTTTTAAGCTTAGCAAGGTTTGAAACAGGAAGTTTTATTTTTCCTTTTGCTAAAAATTCTCTCAAACCTGAAATTAAAATTTCTCTTGTGAGAATTATTATTGCTGCAATTACCTCATAATTTCTAATTGTTCCATCCATAACCAGAAGTATTAATGCTGTAGCAACAATAATTTTATCAGCTATAGGATCTAATAATTCACCTAGTTTTGACTCTACCCCAAACATTCTGGCCAACATACCATCTAAAAAGTCTGTAAATGATGCAACAATAAACAATATTAAAGCAGTAAGATCACCATAAAATCCTGGAAGATAAAAAGCTAAAACAAAAAAGGGAACAATTATTATTCGCCCTATCGTTAATATGTTTGGAATTTTTTTTAACATAATTATTCGTGAAAAAAGTTATATATCTTTTTTGCTACTTTTTCCTCAACACCTTCTACAGATTTTATTTCATCTAAGCTAGCAGACTCAACCGATCTTGCAGATCCAAAATGGTTCAATAAAGCTCTTTTTCTTATAGCCCCAATACCCTCTATTTGATCTAATAGAGATTTGCTGATACCTTTTTTTCTCTTTGCTCTGTGAGCGCTTATGGCAAATCTATGTGATTCATCTCTTATTCTTTGAAGAAAAAATAGGGTAGGGTCATTTCTATTGAATTTATATTCTTTGCCATTGTGAAAAAAAGTTTCATTTCCACTATTTCTTAATTTACCTTTTGCTATTGCAATAATTGGAATATCGTGAAGTCCTAATTCATTAAGGCTCTCTCTAGCAACTGAATATTGACCTTTTCCTCCATCTACTAGAACTAAATCAGGAAAAGCAAGGTAGTTACCCTTTTCTTGAACTGCTCTTTTGAACCTTCTATTCAACACCTCCCTCATCATTCCATAGTCGTCTTGCTCATTTTTTTTGTGTTTAATATTAAATTTTCTATATCTTTTTTTTATAAACCCTTCATCACCGTATGCTATTAAAGCCCCAACACTATTTGTACCTTGAATATGGCTATTATCGTAAACCTCAATTAAATTTATATTGGTTTCTAAATTAAATTTTTGGGCTACTGCATCGAATAATTCTTTATTATTCTGACTTTCATAAAGTTTTCTATTAAGACTATCTTTTGCATTTTTGATTGCTTGATTAATAACCTTGAGTTTTGATCCTTTTTTTGCAACTGAAATATTTATTTGTTTACCTTCTTTTTGTGTCAGCGTTTTTTCAATTAATGCTTTTTCTTTTATTTCTTCTGAAAGAATAACTGATGAAGGAACACTTTTATTTTCATAAAATTGAGAAACAAATGAATTTAGGATTTCACTAAATTTTTCATCTGGATCATGTTTTGGGAAAAAAGCTTGATTACCCCAATTTTGTTTTGATCTATAAAAAAATACTTGAATACAAGTTTTTCCAGATTCTTTGTATCCAGCAATAACATCTGCCTCAACTAAGTTTGCTTCATTAATTCTCTGTGAAGATTGAATTATATTCAATGCTTTAATTCTATCCCTTAAAATTACTGCTTTTTCAAAATCAAGATCCTCACTTGCCTTTTCCATCTGATTAGAAAGATTTTTTTGAATTTTCCTAGATTTGCCTGAAACAAATTCAATAGCATCCTCTACTGTTTGATTATATTCTTCTTTTTTTACGTATCCTACACAAGGACCAGAACATCTTTTTATTTGATATAAAATACAAGGTCTTTCTCTGTTTTTAAAAACGGTGTCATCACAAACTCTTAAATGAAAAATTTTTTGGATCATTTTGATTGTCCAATTAGCTGAACCAGCAGAGGCAAAAGGTCCAAAGTAAAAACCTTCTTTTGTTTTTTTTCCTCTATGTCTTTTTATTTGAGGCCATTTATCTTTATTACCAATGAATATAAATGGAAATGACTTATCATCACGTAAAAGGATATTAAATTTTGGTTTATGTTTTTTAATTAAATTTGCTTCTAAAAGTAATGCTTCACTCTCATTGGAAGTTGTTGTTATCTCTAACTTTCTTGTTTGAGATAGCATTCGTTCAGTTCTAATTATATGATTTTTTTCTGCAACATAACTCTTTAATCTATTTGGTAAATTTTTTGCTTTACCTACATAAAGAATTTCATTCTTTTCATTAAACATCCTATATACGCCTGGAAGTTTTGGTACTAGAGGTAGCTCCTTTTTAATTACTTCTTTACCTATTTCAGAGCTTATCATGGCTTCTCTTTTTGGTAATTTGAATACCAACAGATGAACACTGTTTTAAAATTTCTAATTTTTCAATTTTCAACATTATTTTAGCAATTCTTTTGTCTTTAAATAATTCGTCAAAAACAGCTTCTGCTAAAGTTTCTAGGAAATTATAATGTTTCTTTTTTACAAGTTTTGTTATTAATTTCACTATAGTTCCATAATTAACAATGGATTTTATATCTTTATCGCTTGAAGGTTTTTTATCTTCATAGTCTATTTCAAGACTAAATTTAACTTTTTGTTGTTTTTCTTTTTCAAAATCGTAATAACCGAGTTTTAAATCTAAAATTAATTCATTAATTAGGATTTTTTTCTCATAATTAAATAGGCTTTTATTTTTATCTATTTTGACAATTTTCAAATTATTTTTTTTCATTCTTTGCCCATTACATCTGGTGTTTGCCAGTTAAGATTTTGACCGCTATCAATAGCCAAAACTTGACCGGTAATAGATATATTTTTAATAAAAAAGTCAACAGCATTACATATTTGCTCCACATCAACTTGTCTTTTAAGAGGTGTTGCTAAATATTGCTTTTTGAAATGTTTTTCAGATTGTCTTTGATTTTTTATAGTGGGGCCAGGCGCAATTGCGTTTACTCTTATATTTGGAGCCAAGCTCATCGCACTAGTTTTTGTGAGAGTATAAAGACCTGTTTTACTTACAGTATAAGAAAAGAAATATGGAGTTAATTTAAAAACTCTTTGATCTATAATATTAATAATATTGTTATTTCCTTTCCTTACATTTTTTGCAAATTCTTTTGATAATAATGCTGGTGTTCTTAAATTAGTTCTAAGATGTTGCCCCCAGCTATATGTTGTAAAATTTTCTAATTTATCATTTTCAAATAAAGAAGCATTGTTAATTAAACAATCAAAATATTTAAGTTTAGATTTTGCAAATTTTACGATTTTATTTACATCTTTTTCTTTACTTAAATCACCTTTGACTAAGTAAACTTTTGTACCTTCATAAGATAACTCTTTTTTTAATTTTTCTGCTTTTAATTTTGATTTGTTATAATGGATTAAGATTTCTATATTAGGACCAGATAATTTTCTTGCAATCGCAGCACCCATTCGAGTTGCTCCACCAGTAATAATTATTTTCCGTGCTTCCATTTTTTATCTCTTTTTTTTGTAACTTTAGTGCCCGGCATACCCATAGTTGATCTACCTTTTGGATAAAGCTTATTTTTTACATCATACTGCCTTATTTTTGGATTTAATGTAATTTCTAATTCAGTACTCTCCAATTTTCTTATTTCATCTCGTATTTTAGCAGCTTCTTCAAACTCTAAATTAGATGCAGCTTCTTTCATTTTTTTATCTAGTGCTTTGAGATGTTTTTTAAGATTGCCTCCAACATTAGAGCCTTCACTTATTTTAACGTAGTCTTTTTCGTATACGCTTTCAAGAATATCACTAATTTCTTTTTTTACCGACTTTGCATCTATCTTATGTTTCTTATTATAATCTAATTGAATTTTTCTTCTTCTGTCAGTTTCAGCAATTGCTTTTTTTATACTTTTTGTCTCTTTGTCAGCATATAAAATTACTTTTCCATCAACATTTCTTGCAGCTCTTCCAATTGTTTGAATTAGAGAAGTTTCAGACCTTAAAAAACCTTCTTTATCAGCATCTAAAATTCCAACTAATGCACATTCAGGAATATCTAATCCTTCTCTCAATAAGTTGATTCCAACTAAAACATCAAATACACCCATTCTTAAATCTCGCATGATTTCAATTCTTTCAAGTGTATCAATATCTGAGTGGAGGTATCTTACTTTGATACCGTTCTCATGAAGATATTCAGTTAAATCCTCAGCCATTTTTTTTGTTAGTGTTGTAACTAATACTCTATGATTATTTTCAATTACTTTTTTACACTCATGCATTAAATCGTCGACTTGATTTTTGGCAGGTCGTATTTCTACGACTGGATCTATAAGACCAGTTGGTCTGATAACTTGATCAATGAATTTCCCCTTAGTTTGTTCTAGCTCCCATGGACCAGGAGTTGCGGAAACGAACACAGTTTGAGTTCTCATTAAGTCCCATTCTTCAAATTTTAGTGGCCGATTATCCATACATGAAGGTAGTCTAAACCCATATTCTGCTAAAGTACTTTTTCTTGATCTATCTCCTTTATACATTCCATTAAGTTGAGGAACAGTTACGTGGCACTCATCGACAAATATCAAAGTATTATCAGGAAAATATTCAAAAAGTGTAGGAGGAGGTTCTCCTGGTTTTCTTCCTGATAAAAATCTAGAATAGTTTTCAATACCAGCACAAGAACCGGTTGCCTCAATCATTTCAAGATCAAATTTAGTTCTTTCCTCTAATCTTTGTGCTTCTAATAATTTATTTTCAGCACGGTGTTTTTTTAGAGTTACTTCTAATTCTTTTTTAATATTAATTATTGCTTGCTCAATTGTAGGTTTTGGAGTGATGTAGTGACTGTTTGCGTAAACTTTTACTAGACTTAATTCTCTTACTTTATCACCAGTTAACGGATCAAACTCTTCTATCTGTTCAAGTTTATCTCCAAATAAACACAATCTCCAAGCTCTATCTTCTAAATGAGAAGGAAAAATTTCTAAGTATTCTCCTCTTGCTCTAAATGTTCCTCTATAAAAATTTTGATCATTACGTTTGTATTGAAGAGCAACTAAAGACTTAATTATTTCTTCTCTGTTATAATCATAATTTTTTTGGAGTGTTAAAGTCATTTTGCTATATGCTTCAACAGATCCGAGACCATAAATACAAGAAACACTTGCAACAATTAATACATCATCTCTTTCTAGAAGAGATCTAGTTGCTGAGTGCCTCATCCGATCAATCTGCTCATTAATAGAGGCCTCTTTCTCTATGTATGTGTCTGATCTTGGGACGTAAGCCTCAGGAGTGTAATAGTCATAGTATGAAACGAAATATTCAACAGCATTGTCAGGAAAAAAGGTTTTCATTTCACCATAAAGTTGAGCAGCAAGAGTTTTATTTGGAGCTAATATCAAGGCAGGTCTATTGGTAGCTTCAATAACTTTAGCCATGGTAAAAGTTTTTCCAGATCCTGTTACACCAAGTAAAACTTGGTTAAATTGATCTTTGTTTGCCCCATTTACCAATTTTTTTATTGCCTCGGGCTGATCTCCCGCAGGTTTAAAATCAGATTTAATTTTGAATTTTTTTCCCCCCTCCAGTTTTCCACCTATTTTAGGATTTTTACTCTGAATATCAGTAATTAAATCTTGATAAGTATTTTCCATATATTAAACAACGTAGTAGAATTTATTTATATTTCAATGAGCATAATATCAGACAGTTTAAAACGGATTAAACCATCTCCTACAATTGCAGTTACTCAAAAAGCAAGAGAACTTAGAGCAGCAGGAAAAGATGTAATTGGACTTGGGGCTGGAGAGCCAGATTTCGATACACCAGAAAATATAAAACAAGCTGCAATTAAAGCAATTGAAAATGGAGATACAAAATATACAGCTGTTGATGGAACACCTGCTTTAAAAAATGCAATTGTAGAAAAGTTCAAAAGAGAAAATAATTTAGATTATAGCACAGATCAAATTACGGTTGGAACTGGTGGTAAGCAAGTTCTTTACAATGCATTTATGGCAACTTTAAATAAAGGTGATGAAGTTATAATTCCTGCACCTTTCTGGGTTTCTTATCCTGACATGGTTTTATTAGCTGGTGGAAAACCTAAAATTGTAAAATGTACAGAGGAAGAAGGTTTTAAGATAACACCAAAAAAACTAAAAAAAGCAATTGGTAAAAAAACCAAATGGTTGATTTTGAATTCCCCTTCTAACCCCACTGGAGCAGGTTATTCAAAAAACGAAATAGAGGGTTTAGCAAAAGTTTTAATTAAACATAAAAAGGTTCAAATTTTAAGTGACGATATTTATGAGCATATCAAATATGATGATTTTAATTTTTATACAATTGCTCAAAATTCAAAATTAAAAGATAGAACACTAACCATGAATGGAGTTAGTAAATCTTATGCAATGACTGGTTGGAGAATTGGGTATGCGGCTGGCCCTAAAGAAATCATAAAAGCAATTGGAAAAATTCAATCACAATCAACATCAAACCCTTCATCTGTCAGTCAAGCTGCTGCTGTTGAAGCACTAAATGGTAAACAGGATTTTATTCAAGAAAGATCTGATGCTTTTAAAGAAAGAAGAGATTTTGTTGTTAACAGTTTAAATAGCATTAAAGGTATTAATTGTTTAACTCCAAATGGAGCATTTTATGTTTTTCCAAGCTGTAAAAAATTGCTTGGAAAAAAAACAAAATTAAAAACAGACACCGACTTTGTTCGAGAACTACTCGAAAAACAAAATGTTGCAGTGGTACAAGGTTCTGCATTTGGTTTAGATGGTTATTTTAGAATTTCTTATGCAACTTCAATTGAAAATTTGAAAAAAGCAATGGAAAGAATAAAGTCTTTCTGCGAAAGCCTTTCTTAAGAAGTGAAAACAGCATTAATATTTGGTTCAACAGGATTAGTCGGAGGTCATGTTTTAGATCAATTAATTCAAAATAAAAACTACTCTAAAATTAAATTATTTGTTCGTTCTACTCATGAAATAGATGACCCAAAAATTGAAATTGTAAAAACAGATTTTAATAATCTAGAAAATCATATTGAAGATATTAAAGGTGATGATTGTTTCTTTTGTATTGGAACTACGAAGAAAAATTCACCAGATAAAGATGAATACAAGAGAGTAGAACTTGAAGTCCCAAAACAAGTTGCTCAAATAGCAAAATCAAATTTAGTAAATTCATTTGTTTTTGTTTCTTCTGGTTATGCAGATTCAAAAAGTTCAGGAGATTATTTAAAATTTAAAGGATTGGTTGAAGAAGAGTTAAAAAGACTTAACTTTTCAAAACTTGGAGTTATGAGACCCTCTTTTTTACTTGGTGATAGAAAAGAAAAGAGAGTAGGTGAGAAAATAGGAATTTTTGTATTTAAAATATTATCTCCTCTATTTTTAGGGCCTCTAAAGAAAATGAAACCTATTCATTCAGCAACAGTTGCAAAAGTTATGATAAAAATTGCTAATGAAAATTTAGAAAAAACTATTTTTGAGTCTGATGAAATAGTTGAATTAACTTCAAACAAGACCCAATCTAACGACTGATCTAGCAGTTTCAGCCATGCAACCTTTTGCAGGTTTAAATTTTAACCCCAACAAATCCTCAGCATATGTGGTGTCAGTTTGCATTGTAATCCCAAGGTCTGGAATCATTGTTTTTGCACTCGAGTCTAAATAGCTAAATAATTTAACCATAAAATTTGGAAGTTGCTTCTTTGGAAGTTTTTTTGCATATTCTGGCATTGCTTCAGCCATAATTTGAGAAAGTTCAATTAGTGTTTTTACCTCTTTACCAACAATTAATCTTCTTCCACCGACATTATTGTTACCAATACATGCGACGTGTGCTTTTGCTACGTCTTTGACATCAGAAATTAAAACTCCCCATTTAGGTGCTGCTGGAAATTTGCCTTTTAGAAACTGTCTAACATATTCAATTGAAGTTCCTCCTTTTTTATCTAGTGCGTCACCAAATACTCCACCAGGACAAATAGTAGTAAATTTATTTTTTAATTCTTTGCTTTCCATTAATTCCCAAGCAAGTCTTTCAGCTTTTGTTTTTGACAAAAAGTAGTCGGTCACCCCCTCGGTCCAATTTTCATCTGTCCAATCATTTTCTCCAAAAGTATAAGGGTTACTTCTGTTTGGTTTTCTAAACATTGCAACGATCGAAGAAGTTTTAATGATCTGTTCTACATTTGCATTTAAACCCGCATTTAAAACTCTCAAGGTTCCATCAACAGCAGGCGCTAATAAACTATCTCTATTATTTGAAACTTTGTAAGGGAAAGGTGAGGCGATATGTATTACATATTTGCAACCTTGAGCTGCTTCATTCCACCCATCATCTTTTAAAAGGTCTAATTCAACAAAAGATAAATTATCTATCGGCGCGTGCCTACTTATCGTTTCTTTAGTTTGTTTAATTAAAGTATTATTTCTAACAGTACCTAAAACTTCATAGCCTAAATTTAATAATTCTATTGCAGTATGTTTAGCTATCCATCCACTTATTCCAGTAAGAAGTACTTTTGCTGGCATTAATTATGAGAAAGATGTTTTTCAGCCTCTAAAGCTGCCATACAACCCATTCCCGCAGCTGTAACGGCTTGTCTAAAGGTTTTGTCTTTAACATCTCCTGCAGCATAAACTCCAGGAATATTTGTTTCAGTAGAATCTGGTTTAGTAATTAAATAACCTTCAGCATCCATTTCTAACTGATCTTTGAAAAGTTGTGTTGCAGGATCATGTCCAATAGCAATAAACAATCCATCTAATTTTAATTCTTCAGTTTTATCAGTTTTTAAATTTTTAATTTTAATTCCTTTAACATTTTTAGGTTCTTTATCTCCTAATACGTCTTCAACAACAGAATCCCAAATAATTTCTATTTTATTATTTTCCATTAATTTTTTTTGAAGCATTTTTTCAGCTCTCAAACTATCTCTTCTATGGATTAATTTAACTTTGGACGCAAACTTTGTAAGGAACATTGCTTCTTCTACCGCAGCATTACCACCTCCTACTACAGCAACTTCCTTATCTTTAAAAAAGAAACCATCACATGTAGCACATGCTGAAACTCCAAATCCTCTAAATTCTTGTTCAGATTTTATATTTAGCCATCTTGCTTGAGCACCAGTTGAAATAATTATACTATCTGCAGTATATTTTTGACCACTATCTCCTATAGCTTCAAATGGAGTAGATTTTAAATTTACTGAACCAATATGATCTTCAATCATTTCAGTTCCAACTGCTTTTGCCTGATCTTTCATCTGATCCATTAACCAAGGACCCTGAATAACTTCTGCAAAACCTGGGAAATTTTCTACATCAGTAGTTGTTGTCAATTGTCCACCTGGCTGAGCTCCATGAACAAGGATAGGATTTAACATTGCTCTTGCTGCATAGACTGCAGCTGTGTATCCGGCAGGACCAGATCCAATTATTAACACTTTTGTGTGTTTAGTTGGATTTTGACTCATATGAAAGCTATATAGTGATTAATGACTAAATTAAAAGGTATTTTATTAACTCAAGGTATGCATGGCATGATAAGCCAGGTAGAAGGTTTAGCAAAAGCCTTAGATATTGATTTTACACACCATAAGGTTGAACTAAATAATTTTTGGAAAATTGTTCCACCAAAATTAACACCAGTATCGCAAAACGTTTATAAAAAAATAAACGAGTCTAATTTTGATGTAATTATTTCATGTGGAAGAAAAAGCGTGATTCCCTCAATCCACTTAAAAAGTATTTCAAAAAAAAAAGTTTTAAATATTCATATTCAAGATCCAAAGGTGGATTTTAATCATTTTGATTTTATTGTTGCTCCCGAACATGATGGGATAAGTGGTGCAAATGTAATTAAAACAAAAGGTGCAATTCACTATTTAACGGAAAATGAAATTGAAGAAAATAGAAGTTATTTAAATTCATATATCAAAAAGGATAATAGAAAAGTTTGGTGTTTGATAATGGGTGGTCCTACAAAATATTATGACTACTCAACAAAAAATATGAAGCACATCTTTTCAATTTTCTACAAATTATTGAAAAAACATGATTTTCAACTTGTGGTGATACCTTCAATGAGAACACCGTTAAATACTATACATTATGCAAAAGAGTTTTTTGGAGAAAATCACACTGTGATAATGAATGTTGATAAAAAAGCTTATATTTCAGCTTTAGCTATTTCTGAAAATATAGTTGTTACATGCGACTCTAGCTCAATGATATCTGAAGCTGCTTTGACTGGAAAACCAATTTATGTTGCTAATATTTTACCAAAAAGAAAAGATGTCAGATTTCAGAATTTTAGAAATTTATTTAGAGAATTAAATATTATTAGAAACTTAGGTGAAGAAATTGAAAATTGGAACTATCAAAAATTAGATGAAACGAATAGAGTAGCAAAATTTATTAAAGAAAAAATACAATCATAATGTCATTTTTAAATTCAATTAAAAATAATTCAAAAGAACATAGTTTCCCTTTTAATCACTGGGAGTATAGTGATGCTTTATCAGAAGAGGCAATTGATGAAATAGTTAAAGCTGACATTCCTGATGTAAGTAAACTTAATCTTAATTATGATGGAACAAGAGCAATAGATGGTGGGGCTGCAGAATTTAGAAAAGGTATAGCTTCAGGTGGACAAGCAATAAAGTTTAGGTGTTTTGTTAATAAAGATAACTCATCTCAATTTCCAAATTTAGTAAAATTTATAAATGAACTTCAGTCTAAAGAAACATATGAAACAATTTCTAAAATGATAAATAAAGATTTATCAAATTCCTATGTTAGGGTTGAGGTTATATGTGATCGAGAGGGTTTTTGGTTAAAACCTCATTGCGATATAAAAGAAAAACTTATGTCAGGCTTAATATTTGTTAATAAAACAAATGAATCTGAAGATTTAGGAACTGATTTTTACAATGAAAAATTAGAAAAAGTTAAGACACTTCCTTACAAACATAATTATGGTTATCTTTTTACAAGCGGACCAAACACTTGGCATGGTATGGAGAAGAAAAAGATCGTTAAAGAAAGACGATGTATTCAAGTAAATTATGTTACCTTTGAAACTGATTGGAAAGTAAATTCTTAAACATCTTGAAGAGAAGTCACTTCTAATTTTTTTGTTTTTAGTGATCTAATTGCCTCTAAACATGCTTGAGCAGTTGACATATTAGTACAATAAGGAACTTTATTCTTAAGCGTTGCTCTTCTTAAAGCTATTGCATCGCTTAATCTATGTTCACTATTTCCACCTCCAGTATTTATTACTAATGCAATTTTTTTAGAGTCTAAAACATCTACTATGTGAGGCGAACCAGTGCTTACTTTGTTTATAATTTTACATTTCATCCCATGCTTACGAATATATTCTGCAGTTCCTCTAGTTGCACATAATGCAAACTTAAGTTTAAGAAGTTCTTTAGCTAAATTTATTCCCTCATCTTTGTGACTATCTTTGAGAGATACAAAAGCTAATCCTTGTTTTGGTAATGAGTTAGCAGCTGCAATCTGACTTTTTGCAAAAGCCATTCCAAAATTTTTATCAAATCCCATAACTTCTCCAGTTGATTTCATTTCAGGCCCTAGTAATAAGTCACTGTTTGGAAATTTATTAAATGGGAACACAGCTTCTTTAACTGCGTACATACCTTTTGATTTATCTTTTAAATTAAACTTAGATAACTTTTCACCAGCCATTACTCTTGATGCAATTTTAGCTAGGGGCAATCCTTTTGCTTTTGACACAAAAGGTACTGTTCGACTTGCTCTAGGATTTACTTCAATCACATAAATTTCATCTTTTTTAATTGCAAACTGTATATTCATGAAACCTTTTACATTCAAAGCTATAGCAAGTTTTTTAGTTTGGTTTTCTATTTCTTTAAGAAGATAAGGTTTAATTGATACAGGAGGTAGGCTACACGCCGAGTCTCCTGAGTGAATCCCAGCTTCCTCGATATGTTGCATAATTCCAGCAACGTGAACCTGTTTTCCGTCTGATATGGCATCCACATCTACTTCCATTGCATGATCGATAAATTTATCAATCAAAATTGGATTTTCTTCTGCAGCTTTAAACGCTTCTTCAACAAATTTTTTAAGCTGATTTTTTTCATGAACAATTTCCATTGCTCTTCCACCCAAAACATAAGATGGCCTCACCATTAATGGTAATCCTATTTTGTCTGCAATTTTTATTGCCTGATTAAATGTCTTTGCAATCCCACTCTCTGCTTGTTTTAGTTTTAATTTATTTAATAAATTTCTAAATCTATCTCTATCTTCTGCTAAATCTATAGAAGTATATTGAGTTCCTAAAATTGGAAGCTTGTTATCGTGTAAAAATTTAGCAAGTTTAATTGGAGTTTGGCCTCCAAACTGAGCTATTACTCCTATCAGATTTCCTTTTTCTTGTTCTTTTTTAATTATGTTAAAAACATATTCTTCTTTTAAAGGTTCAAAGTATAATCGATCACTCGTATCATAGTCTGTTGATACTGTTTCAGGGTTACAATTAACCATGATAGTCTCAAAACCTGCATCTTTTAGCGAAAAACTTGCCTGACAACAGCAATAATCAAACTCAATTCCTTGACCAATTCTATTTGGTCCCCCTCCAAGAATAATTATTTTTTTCTTATTAGATGGATCTGCTTCACATTCTGAGTTAATTGAAAAGTTTCTTTGATATGTTGAATACATATAAGGCGTAAACGACTTGAATTCAGCTGCACAAGTATCTACTTTTTTATAAACTGGAAGTATTTTAAGCGCTGATCTTTTTCTTCTAACAATTTCTTCAGATGTTTTAGTTAATTCCGAAAGTTTTTTATCTGAAAATCCTATCGATTTTATTCTATTAAATTCTGAAAAATCTCTAGGAAGTCCTTTAGTTTTTAACTGTGTTTCACAATCAACTATCTCTTTAACTTGTTCTAAAAACCAAGGGTCAATTTTAGATAAATTATATATTCTCTTTAAGTTTATTTTTTTTCTAATTGCTTCAGCGACTAGCAATATCTTATTTGGAATAGTTTCTTTAAGCTTCTTTTCAATTTGCTTTTTATTTAAATTAAAAATTCTGTCTAAACCTGAAAAACCAGTTTCAAGAGATACCAGCGCTTTTTGTAAAGATTCTTTAAAGTTTCTTCCAATAGCCATTGCTTCACCTACTGATTTCATTGATGTCCCTAAAGTTGCAGGAGAAGTAGAAAATTTTTCAAATGTAAATCTTGGAATTTTAGTCACTACATAATCTATACTTGGTTCAAATGATGCAGGTGTAACTTTAGTTATTTCATTTTTTAATTCATCTAGAGTATAGCCAACCGCTAATTTTGCAGCTACTTTTGCAATTGGAAATCCAGTTGCTTTTGATGCAAGTGCTGATGATCTTGATACACGTGGATTCATTTCAATGACAACCATTCGACCATTTTTAGGATTGATAGCAAACTGAACATTTGATCCTCCAGTTTCAACTCCAATTTTTCTCAAACATGCAATAGATGCATTTCTCATTACTTGGTATTCTTTATCTGTAAGTGTAAGAGCTGGTGCAATTGTAACTGAGTCACCCGTATGAATTCCCATTGGATCTATATTTTCAATCGAGCAAATGATTATACAGTTATCTTTCTTATCTCTTACAACCTCCATCTCAAATTCTTTCCAGCCCTCTAAACATTCCTCTACAAGAACTTGGCTGACTGGAGATTCATGCAATCCATTTTTAACAATCTTAAAATAATCTTTTCTAGTTTTGGCTATCCCCCCACCAAGCCCACCAAGTGTAAAAGCAGGTCTTATAATTGCAGGTAAACCAATTTTTTTTAATACTTTTGATGCTTGATTATTATTATTTACGATTTCTGATTTTGGTAAGTCTAAACCAATATCTATCATATTTTTTCTAAATTTCTTTCTATCCTCAGCATTAGAAATTGCTTTAGAATTTGCTCCTATCAACTCAATTTTGTATTTTTTTAGAATTCCTTTTTTCTCTGCTTCCATTGCAAGGTTAAGCGCAGTTTGCCCTCCCATTGTTGGAAGAATTGCATCGGGCTTTTCTTTCTTTAGAATTTTTTCTAATACATCTAGTGTAATTGGTTCAATATAAGTTTTATCCGCAACATCTGGATCAGTCATAATTGTTGCAGGATTTGAATTTATTAAGACTACTTTATAACCCTCATCTTTAAGAGCTTTACATGCTTGTGTCCCTGAATAATCAAATTCACATGCTTGTCCTATAATTATTGGACCAGCTCCTACAACTAATATTTTTTTAATATCTTTTCTTTTTGGCATTTTTTTTCATGTTGTTAATAAATTCTTGAAACAAATAAACACTATCTTGAGGTCCTGGATTAGACTCTGGATGATATTGAACTGAAAAGACTGGTTTATTTTTTAGTTTGATACCTTCAATACTATTATCAAATAAAGATTTATGTGTGATCTCAATATTTTTTGGTAATGTTTCTTTAACTACTTCAAATCCATGGTTTTGACTCGTTATCTCAACATTATCATGAATTAAATTTTTAACAGGGTGATTTGCTCCTCTATGACCAAGTTTCATTTTCTTTGTTTTACCACCTAATGCCAATGCCAAAATTTGATGACCCAAACAAATACCAAATATTGGTAAATTTTTTTTAATTAAATCTTTAATAATTTCTATTGCATATTTCCCTGTTGCAGCTGGATCACCAGGACCATTTGATAAGAATATTCCATTTGGTTTTAAAGCTAAAATTTTGTAGGCACTAGTTTTACAGGAGACAACTGTAACTTTACAGTTGAAGTCAGAGAAATATCTTAAGATGTTTTTTTTAATTCCATAATCAATTGCAACAACATGAAATGAGTTCTTATTATTTTTTTTATATCCAACTTCTTTTTTCCATGTTTTAAGACCTTTCCAAATATAATTTTTCTGGGTTGAAACTATTTCTGCAAGATCAAGATTTTTTAATCCACTCCATTTTATTGTAGAGTTAGTCAATTTATTAATATTAAATTTTCCTTTTTTTGAATAACTAATAGTACCTTTGGGGGCGCCTTTGTCTCTTATAAAGCTTGTTAGGCTTCTGGTGTCTAAGCCAGTAATTCCAACAATTTTATTTTTCTTTAGCCAAGCATCTAAATGTAGAAAAGATCTATAGTTTGAAGGTGACGTTATTTCTGAGTTAATTATTACTCCTTTTGCCCATATTTTATCAGACTCATGATCTTCTTTATTGGTCCCAACATTTCCTATATGAGGAAAGGTAAAGTTGATAA
>CACAIU010000018.1 GCA_902532645.1 uncultured Pelagibacteraceae bacterium
CTTCACTTACAACCTTGTTAATTATGTCATCAGTCAAAACTTTTTCACTCTGAACACCGGATAAATAAAGCATATTATTTCCTTCTCCCCCTCCAGTAATTCCTATATCTGTCATTGCAGCTTCTCCTGGTCCATTAACAACACAACCAATAATTGACAGTGTTATTGGTGTTTTTATATGGGCTAGTTTCTCTTCCAATATTTTGACAGTATCGATTACCTGAAATGCTTGTCTTGCACAAGAAGGGCAAGAAATGATCTTTACTCCTCTATTTCTCAAATTTAGTGATTTTAATATCTCATTACCAATTTTCACCTCTTGAGTTGGGTTGTCAGATAGAGAAATTCTAATAGTATCTCCAATTCCATCCATTAATAAACTACCAAGCCCTATGGATGATTTTATGCTCCCAGATACAAAACTTCCTGCCTCTGTAATTCCAAGGTGTAAAGGATAATCTATAACTTTAGATAGTTGTCTATATGCTGCTATCGAAAGGAATACATCTGATGATTTGACACTTATCTTAAAATTTAAAAAATCTTTATCTTCTAAAATTTTTATATTTCTTAAAGCGCTTTTAACTAATGCCTCTGGACAAGGCTCTTTAAATTCCTCTAAAATATCTTTTTCCAGAGAACCTGCATTTACCCCAATTCTTATTGAACAATTATTATTCTTTGCTGCTTTCAATACTTCGTGTATCTTTGTTTCATCTCCAATATTTCCTGGATTAATTCTTAAACAGCTAGCTCCATTTTCTGCTGCCTCAATAGCCCTTTTATAATGAAAATGTATATCTGCAACTACTGGTATTGATACATGTTTTATTATTTCTTTTAATGCTTTTGAAGAGTCCTCATCTGGACAAGACACTCTTACAATATCAGCACCTTCCTCAGCTATATCATTAATTTGTTTTATGGTTGCTTTAACATCTGTAGTTAAAGTGTTCGTCATTGATTGAACAGAGATTGGATTGTCGCCACCAATCTTTACATTTCCAACATTTATTACTTTTGTTTTTCTTCTTTTAATATCTCTAAATGGTCTTAAACTCATTATAATTAATCTAATTTAAATTCTTTATGTAAAGCAGCTATTGCTCTTTTAACATGCTTAACAGAAACTAGAACTGAAATTTTTATCTCTGAGGTAGAAATAACTAAAATATTAATTTTTTTTGAGGCTAGTGCCTGGAACATTCTATATGTTATACCTGGAGTCGTTATCATACCAACACCGATGATTGAAACTTTAGAAACATCTTTATCAAAAGATAGTTTTTTAAAAGATATTTTTTTATTTTGCTTAATTAATTTTTCTGTTTTTTTTAAATCATCAGCTTTTATAGTAAATGTAAGATCTGTCTCTTTTCCATCTAAAGATATATTTTGAACCACCATATCTACATTTATAAGATTTTTCGATAGTGGTTTAAAAATAGAAGCAGCAACACCAGGTCTATCTTTTACTCCTACAATTGTAATTTTAGCATCATTTTTTGTTGATGAAATTCCAGTAATAATTTGGTCACTAAATGCTTTTTTAGAATTTGTTATTAAGGTACCAGATTTTGATACAAATGAAGATTTTACTTTAATATCAATCTTATTCAGCTTTGCATCTTGAACAGATGTAGGCTGCATTACTTTTGAACCGAGAGATGCCATTTCTAACATTTCGTCATAAAAAATTTTTTTAATTTTTTTTGCTTTTTTATACTGCCTTGGATCAGTAGTATAAACTCCATCTACGTCAGTATATATTATACACTCATCAGCTTTAATAAATTTTGCGAGCATAATTGCAGTTGCATCAGATCCGCTTCTTCCGATTGTTGTTATTCTTAAATCTTTACTTACACCCTGAAATCCTGTGATTATAGGTATTCCACCTAAATTTATATATCTATTTAGTTCTTTGATACCTACCGAACTAATCCTTGCACTTGAATGAGGACCTTCTGTTAAAATAGGTAATTGCCATGATATCCAAGATCTCGATTTAAACCCATTATGTTTTAGTCTACCAGCAATAAGTGCACATGATGCTTGCTCTCCAGTCGAAACTAATGCATCATATTCTGCTCTATCAAAATTGCTACTTATCAGTTTAGATTTATTAATTAACTCATTTGTCACACCACTCATTGCCGATGAAACAACTACTACCTTATTTTTTTTCTTTTTGTAAAAAGTAATAATTTTGCATACCTTTTTAATTCTATCTATAGTTCCTACAGATGTTCCACCAAATTTTAATACGATAGTTTTCATGCTAGCTTTAATTATTAATATTTAATAAATAATGGATAAAATACATCTAAATTATTATGTCAACTATTTATCACAATGACTAGTGTAAATAAAAAAGAAATAGATAAATTTTCTAAAATCGCCAATGAATGGTGGGATCCAGAGGGTAAATTCAAACCACTTCATAAATTTAATCCAACAAGAATAAAATATATAAAAGAAAATATTATTAATAATTTCAAATTAAAAAATAAATTAAGACCTTTATCAGGAATAAATATTTTAGATATTGGATGTGGTGGAGGGTTACTATCCGAACCAATGTCAAGAATGGGAGCAAATGTTACAGGTATCGATGCATCTGATAAAAATATAAAAATTGCAAAACTCCATTCAAAAAAAAATAAACTAAAAATTAATTATTTATGTTCATCGCCTGAAAAGCTTAAAATTACAAAAAAATTTGATGTAATTTTAAATATGGAAATTGTTGAACATGTAGAGAATATAGATTTTTTTTTAAAGTCTTGCTCAAAACTTTTAAAAAAAAATGGGTTAATGTTTGTTGCAACAATAAATAAAACTTTAAAATCATATATTTTTGCAATTGTTGGAGCAGAGTACGTTTTGAGATGGCTCCCAATAGGAACACACGAATGGGAAAAATTTGTTAAACCTGAGGATCTTAAAAAAATTTTAATGAAATATGATTTATCTCTAAATACATTAGAGGGCATGAATTTTAATATTATTAAAGATGAATGGAGTATTTCTAAAGATTTATCTGTAAACTATATAGCAAAGTTTATTAAAAACTAATTTTCTTTTTCATCTATCCAAGGGATCATTTGAGCATCTATACCTTCTTCTTTTAATTCTTTCAAATCTTCCTTAGATGCACTACCGTAAATACCCTTTGATTTTTTTTTACCATTATAATGAATTGATCTCGCTTCATATGCAAAATTATCACCAACATAATTAAAATTATCTTTAATAAATTTTTGATAGTCTTTTATAGTTTTTTTTACTTTATTATATTTTTCTAAGTTTAATTTTTCATCAGTTTTTGATTTATGACTTATTAGCTGAGGTGCCATAATTGTTTTTTCAACTTTTTCTGAATTACAATTATGGCAATTCAAAAGTTTTTTCTTTTTTAGTCTTTCATACTCGTTTGAAGATGCAAACCAACTATCAAATTTTAGATTACATTCTTTACAAAACAGTTTATATTTAATCATGATTATTAATTAATTATAAAATTTGGGTTTTCAATAAGTTAACTTCTATAGTCTGCATTAATTTCAATATATTTTTTTGTTAAATCCATAGTATAAGCTATGAAGTTTTTATTTCCTGTAAAAGTTTCAATGTTAATTTCTATATTTTCAGATTTCATATAATTTGCTGTTTGTTTTTCATCATAACTTTGATTTAATTTTCCACCTTCTACAATTGTTATATTTCCAAACTTAACACATAATTTTTTTAAATTAATTTTAGGTCCAGCTTTACCGATTGCCATTATAACTCGACCCCAATTTGGATCTTCTCCAGAAATTGCAGTTTTCACTAGTGGAGAATTTGCAACAGATAAAGCAATTTTTTTTGCATCTATCTCATTTTTACATTTGCTAACATTTATCGTTATGAATTTTGATGCTCCTTCACCATCTGAAACAATTCTTTTGGCCAAATTCAAAAGAACGTTATTTAATGCTTTATCAAAATTTTTAATTTTATTTTCATTCACACTTTTTACTTGAGAATTTTTAACTTCATTAGTTGCAAAGATAGTTGCCATATCATTGGTGCTGGTATCTCCATCACAAGAAATAGCATTAAATGTATTGGTTATATTTTTTTTTAATAGCTTTCCTAAAACGTCATTAGATAAAGTTGCATCAGTAAATATATACGCAAGTGTTGTAGCCATATTCGGATGTATCATTCCTGAACCTTTAGCAATTCCATATATTTTTACTTTTTCACTTCCAATATAACATTCCTCCATAGCTAATTTTGGCTTTGTATCCGTAGTCATGATTGCAAGTGCTGCCTTCATCCAAATAAATTTATTCTGAGTATAAGTAATTTTTTTTATTAAATTTGGAATATTGTTAGAAATTTTTTCATATGGGAAAATTTCTCCAATAGTACCAGTACAACCAAATATTATATTCTTTGAAGAAATTTTCTTTGGATTCTCCTCGTCTTCTTCTTGTTTTTTATTTAATTGTTTTGCGGTTAAATCTGCTATTTTCTTTAAACTTTCATAACCTTGCTTTCCCGTGAAAGCATTAGCATTTCTTGTATTTACAATAAGAGAATATATTTTTTTTGGTCTTTGATTGATATTCCATTTTATATTTTCAGATACTATTTTTGACTGTGTATAAACAGAAGCATAATTTGCTCCTTCCCTAAAATAGAACATAGTTAAGTCATCTCTGATATCTTTATATAAATTTGCTGAAACAACTGAAATTGAGAGACCATCTAGATGATCAAGGTCTTGAAAATCAATCATTTTAGTATTTTTTGATTGAGATGATAAAAAATTTGTTAAATTAATTCCCATATTGTTTAAATTATTTATTTAATACATATATTAAACAATATAAGTAAAGAATAAATCAAATAGTCATGTTTAACCCATTAAATTTAATTACAAAATTTATCAAATCTAATAATCAAAAAGAGCTAGATAGAATTGGTAAAATTGTTGAAAAAATAAACTTATATGAGAATGAGTTAAAAAATTTAAATGACGACGACTTTCCAAAAAAAACTAATGAATTTAAAAATCTTATAAAAGATGGAAAATCTTTAGATGACTTACTTCCAGAAGCTTTCGCTTTAGTCAGAGAGGCTGCCAAACGAACACGAAATGAAAGACACTTTAACGTTCAGTTAATTGGAGGTGTGGCCTTACATGAGGGTAAAATTGCTGAAATGAGAACTGGAGAAGGAAAAACCTTAACCATAACACTTGCTGCATATTTAAATGCATTGAGCAGTAAAGGTGTTCATATAGTAACTGTAAATGATTATCTTGCAAAAAGAGACTCGATTGAAATGGGGCAAATTTATAATTTTCTTGGTCTTTCATCAGGATTTATTAACAACTATCAAGATGATGCTGAACGTAAAAAAAATTATAATTGTGATGTCACTTATGCAACTAATAGTGAGTTAGGTTTTGATTACTTAAGGGATAATATGAAATTTTCTGAAGAACAAATGGTTCAAAGAGATCATAACTTTTCAATCGTAGATGAAATAGATTCATGTTTGATTGACGAAGCAAGAACACCTTTGATAATTTCGGGAGCAGCTGAAGATAAAACTGCTCAATATCAAGCAATTGATAAACTAATTAGAATATTAAATAATAAAGACTTTGAAATAGATGAAAAAGAAAAGAGCGTTTTGTTGACAAATGATGGAATTAATAATGTTGAAAAACTTTTTTCTAACGCTGGTATTTTAAAAAATAATAATTTTTATGATCCAGAAAATTTACATTTAGTTCACCATGTTAATCAAGCTTTACGAGCAAATCATTTATTTGAAAAAGGTAGAGACTATATTGTTAAAGATGGAAGTCTTAAAATTATTGACGAACTTACTGGAAGAATTTTAGAGGGCAGACGTTTTGGAGATGGTTTGCATCAAGCATTAGAGGCTAAAGAAAAAATTCAAGTACAGGCTGAAAATCAAACATTAGCTTCAATAACTTATCAAAATTATTTTAAACTTTATAAAAAAATATCTGGTTGTACTGGTACAGCCGCCACAGAATCAGAAGAGTTTTTTGAAATTTACAATCTACCTGTTGTTGTAATCCCAACAAATAAAGAGATGATCCGAAAGGATTTTAATGATTTAATTTTTAGAACAGAAAAAGAAAAGAATGGTGCAATTGTAGAAAAAATAATTGAAAGAAACAAATTAGGTCAACCTATTTTAGTATTTACCTCAAGCATTAATAAATCTGAAGTTTATTCAAATTTATTAAATCAAAAAAATATTAAACACTTAGTGTTAAATGCAAAAAATCATGAAAATGAGGCTGAGATAATTGCAAATGCAGGAAAAGAAAATTCTTTAATAATTACAACAAGTATCTCAGGAAGAGGAGTTGATATTCAACTTGGTGGTAAAAAAGGTTCTATTCCAGAAGACCAACTAAAAATAAACAAAGATAAAATTAAATCCTTAGGGGGTTTATTTGTAATTGGTACAGAAAGAATGGAGTCTAGAAGAGTTGATAACCAGGCCAGAGGAAGATCTGGAAGACAAGGAGACGAAGGTAGTTCTGTATTTTATGTTAGTCTAGAAGATGATTTAATGAGAATTTTTGGATCGGAGTCTATGAATAGTATGCTCGAAAAACTTGGACTTAAAGATGGTGAAAGTATTGATCATCCTTGGATTAATAAAGCATTAGAGAGAGCACAGCAGAAAGTGGAAGCAAGAAATTTTGATATAAGAAAAACATTAATTAAATTTGATAACGTTCTTAATGATCAAAGGCATGTGGTATTTTCACAAAGAAAAAATGCGATGAATAGTGAAAATATCTTTGATTATTCAAATGAATTTTTAAAAGAAATAGCTGATGATTTAATAAAGTTAAAAATTTCAAATTTATCCAATCCTAAAAGTAATGAATTTAATAATAAAACTAAGCAAATAGTTGGAAAAAGCTTTGAAGAAACTGAATTTAAGGATTTAATTGAGTCAAAAGATAAAGATTTTAGAGAAAAGATTTCTAATAAATTTCAAGAAACTAGAAACGAACGAATTAAACTTCTAGGTGAAGATCATGCAAAAGAAATTGAAAAAAGAATTTTTCTTCAATCAATTGATTTAAACTGGAAATCACACATTCAATATTTGGAGCAATTAAGACAAGTTATAGGGTTAAGATCTTATGGTCAAAGAGATCCATTAGTTGAATACAAAAAAGAAGCATTTGAATTATTTTCAAATCTTTTAGAAAAATTAAAATTAGATTATGTAACTATTTTAATGAACTTAAAGGTGGTAATGGAACCAAATAACGAAGAAAAAAATTCTAAGAAAATAAATCCATCTGATAATCCAAAATGTTTATTGTTAATAAAAAAAAATCAAAAAATTTCTAGAAACGATAGATGTGAGGCTACAGGAAAAAAATTTAAAAACTGTTGTGGAGCTTTATAGAATTTAAATTAGTAAAAATATTGAAGAAGCTAAAATTAATCCACCAATAATCGCTAGTAATATTTTTTTTGATTTAAAAATTTGATCTAAATTATTTTTCTTAATTGTTAATGTACTTAGATCGTCAGTACTAGTCATAAAACCATCATTCCTTCCAATTTTTAGAAATTTATTTTTTCTCTCAGCCATTATTTCTTCTGAGGATAATTCGTCAAAATAACTTAAATTTTTTGTTAAAGTTTGTCTAACATTGTTTAATATTATATCTCTATCTCTGTGGGCACCACCTAATGGTTCGTCAATTATTTCATCAATAACTTTTAACTTAAGTAAATCTTTAGCAGAAAGCTTCATAGCTTTCGCAGCATCAAGCATTTTTTTTGGATCTCTCCATAGAATAGTCGCACATCCCTCAGGGGATATTACTGAATAAATTGCATTTTCTAACATAAGGACTTTATTTGATGAAGCTAATGCAATTGCTCCACCAGAACCACCCTCGCCTATAATTATTGCAATTGTTGGAACTTTAAGCTCCATACAGCATTCAATTGATTTTGCAATTGCTTCGGCTTGTCCTCTCTCTTCTGCTCCTACTCCTGGATATGCTCCTGGAGTATCAATAAAAGAAATTATGGGAATATTAAATTTGTTTGCTAAGTTCATTAATCTTATAGTTTTTCTATAACCTTCTGGTCTCATCATTCCAAAATTTCTCTCAATCCTACTATCTAAATCTTCTCCTTTTTCTTGACCTATAACTAAAACAGATTTTCCATTGAACTTTGCAAATCCAGTTAATACTGATTTATCCTCTCCATAATATCTATCTCCAGATAATGAAATGAAATCTTCAAACAAATTATCAATAAAAAATTTTGCTTTAGGCCTATCTTCGTGACGAGCAACCATAGTAGTCTGCCAAGGATCTAAATTGGAATAAATATTTTTTAATTTTTCATCTATTTCTGTTTGAGTACTTGAAATTTTTTGAGTATCGACTTCTGTTAATCCCTCTTGATTGTAAGGATCTTTCAATTTTTCTAGTTCGTTTTCTAGATCTTTAATTTCTGTTTCAAAATTTAGATAATTTTTCATTTTTTATTTATAGCGGATGGTTAAAATACAAAAAAGGCAATAAAATGATATTAAATAAGGTGTAATTCTTATTAATTGACTTAAATCATTTAACAGATACAAATTCAGTATCGGGAGAGACTATTTATAGCGCCGAAGGAGCAACCACCCCGGAAACTCTCAGGCAAAAGGACCGATTAAAGCATAACACTCTGGAAAGAGATTGATTTCCGCCGAAGGAGTAAAGCTCTCAGGCAAAAATACAGATGGGGTACGATATAAGTGCTATGCAAGAAAAATACATTAAAATTAATAATCTTCAAGTATCTGAAAAGCTATCAAACTTTGTGAATGATGAATTATTAAAAAATACAAATGTATCTTCAGAAAATTTTTGGTCAGGTCTAGAAAAAACACTCGATGAACTTGCGCCAAAAAATAAAGAATTAATTAAATTTAGGGAAGATTTACAGAAGAAAATAAATGATTGGCATATCATAAATAAAGGTAAAGAATTTAATTTAGATGAGTACAAAAAATTTTTATTAGAAATTGGTTATTTAAAAAATGAAGGACCTGATTTTAAAATAGAAACTGAAAATGTTGATGAAGAAATTGCAAGTATAGCTGGGCCTCAGTTAGTTGTACCTGTCATGAATGCAAGGTATGCATTAAATGCCGCGAATGCAAGATGGATGAGTTTATATGATAGTCTTTATGGTACAGATGTAATTGAACAATCTGAAGATAGCGTATCTGAAAGATATGATCCTTTAAGAGGTGAAATGGTTATAAAATATGGAAGGGATTTTTTAGATAAGTACTTTCCATTAGCTGGACTAAGCTGGAATAAAATTACAAGCTTTGCTGTAAAATATGGAAAATTAAAAGTTTTGAAAGGTGCTGATATTTTTGATTTGGAGGACGAAAATAAATTTGTTGGGCACAGAGGCGAAAGTGATAATCCTTCTGCAATTATTTTAAAAAATAATAATTTACATATTGAAATTCTAAAAGACTCAAGAGCTTTTGCTGCTCAACAAGATCATGCAGGTATTAGTGATATTATACTAGAATCAGCAGTATCAACAATTTGTGATAATGAAGATAGTGTAGCAGCTGTTGACTCAGAAGATAAAATTATTTGTTATCGAAATTGGCTAGGCCTAATGAAAGGAGACCTTAAGTCAAAATTTGAAAAAGAAGGAAAATTATTTGAGAGAAAATTAAATCCACATAGAAGTTATATCTCAAAGGATGGTAAAGGTTTAAAATTACATGGAAGAAGTCTTTTGCTAGTAAGAAATGTTGGTCATCTGATGACTAACCCTTCAATTTTATTAAGTGATGGAAGTGAAATACCTGAAGGAATTATGGATGCTTTTATAACTACAGCAGCTGCGCTTCATGATATTAAAAATAAAAATAATTCAAGAACTGGATCAGTTTATATTGTAAAACCTAAAATGCATGGTCCAGACGAGACAGCATTTACAAATTTAATTTTTTCTAAAGTTGAGGAAGTTCTAAATTTACCTAAGTACACATGTAAGATTGGGATTATGGATGAAGAGCGAAGAACATCAGCAAATTTAAAAGAATGTATTAGAAGTCTTAAAAATAGAGTTTTTTTTATCAATACTGGTTTCTTGGATAGAACCGGTGATGAAATGCATACATCAATGGAAGCTGGTCCTATGATTAAAAAAGGTGATATGAAATCATCAAAATGGATTAATGCATACGAAAATAACAATGTTGATATTGGTTTAAGTTGTGGGTTTTCTGGTAAAGCTCAAATTGGAAAAGGTATGTGGGCAATGCCAGACAAAATGAAAGATATGATGGAGCAAAAAACAGGACACTTAAAAGCAGGTGCAAACTGCGCATGGGTTCCTTCTCCAACAGCAGCTGCTTTACATGCTTTACATTATCATGAAATAAATATTTTTAACGAACAAAAAAAATTAATTGATAGAGAACCAGCTAAGCTTGATGATCTCTTAACCATCCCAATAGCAGATAGACCTAATTGGTCTGTAGAAGATATAAATAAAGAAATTTCCAATTCTGCACAAACTCTATTAGGGTATGTTGTGAGATGGGTCGATCAGGGTGTAGGTTGTTCTAAAGTGCCAGATATTAACAATATAGGTTTGATGGAAGACAGGGCCACTCTTAGAATTTCATCTCAGCATATCGCAAACTGGATACATCATGGTATTACAACTAAAATACAAGTAACTGAAATAATGAAAGAGATGGCAAAAATAGTAGACGACCAGAACAAAGATGACCCACTATATGTTAAAATGAGCAGTGATTATGAAAACTCTATAGCATTTCAGACTGCGTGTGATTTAGTGTTTAAAGGTAAAGAACAACCTTCAGGTTATACTGAACCATTACTTCATTTAAATAGATTGAAAAAAAAATCTAATCTGAGTTCGAAACCAAATTAGACCTATTTTTAAAAGCAGAAAATAAAGTTCCATCATCTAAACTTTCAATTTCTCCACCAACAGGTAATCCTTGTGCTAATTTAGTAATCTTAACATTCAAATTTTTTAAACTATCTTGAATATAATATGCAGTTGTTTGACCTTCAACAGTTGCACTAGTTGCGAGTATGACTTCTTCTATCTTATCTTTTTTAACTCTTTGCACTAAAGAATTAATTAATAAATCCTCTTTTTTTTGCCCAGCTGATGAAATAGTGCCTCCTAAAATGTGAAAATAACCTTTATATATATTTGAACTTTCTATACTCCACTGGTCAGATATATTTTCTACTACACAAATTTTTTCATATTTTTTATCTACAATTTTACAATTTTCATAATCACACTCTATTGAAATAGATTTTAGAGCTCCACAAATTTTGCATCTAGAAATATTTTTATAAACATCCGCTAATGATTTTGCTAAAGGTTTTACTAGTTCATCTCTATTATTAATTAACTTTAATACAATCCGCTTTGCTGATTTAGGACCCAAGCCAGGCAATTTTGATATCAGTTTAATTAAATCATCTATCTCATTACCATTTTCCATATTTTATAAGGGCCATTTGAAACCTGGAATTCCAAACCCACCTGTTGCTTTTGAAATTTCCTCAGTTGTTTTTGATTTAAGTTGAGATTTAGCACTATTATGTGCTGCAACAATTAAATCTTCAATTATGGTTTTGTCCTCTTTCATAATTTCATCAGATAAGTTTATTTTTTGCATCTCTCCCTCTCCATCCAAAGTTATCCTTACAGAATTTGAACCCGAAATTCCTTCAACTCTAATTTCTTTAATCTTCTGTTGGCTTTCTTTCATTTTTGCTTCAAGTTCTTTTGCTTTATCTAAAATTTTACTAAAATCAGTCATTATCAACTCCATCTTTGTTTGAATTTACATCTATTAATTCGGCATCAGGAAATTTATCCATCACACTTTTAAATATTTCTGAATTTTTCATTTCGTCAATTAACTGTTTTTTTACATTTTTTTCTTTATCTTTTAATGACATTTGCCCTTTTAATTTACTAAACGTAATAATCCATCTTTCACCGGTCCATTCAAAAAGCTTTGATGATAAATCTTTTACAAAATCCTTATCTAAACTTTCATTAAAAGATATTTCAATTCTATTTTTTTCAAATTTTACAAGATTAACATTTTTTTCTAGCTCGTATTTGAGTTTTATCTCTTTTTTTTTTGAACAAATTTCAATTAAATCCTCAAATGCATTTATATTAATTTTATGTTCTGCTTTAATTTCTGTCTGAACTTCTGGTTTGGTTTTTTCTTCCTGTGCAACATTCTTAATTTGATTTATTGTTTTAGGAGTTAATTCAGTTTCTTTATTGTTAACTAAATTTTCACTCTTCAAATCAATCTCAACTTTTTCAACTTTATTTTTAGATTTTACGGAACTTAAATGCATTAGTCTTATTAAGAACATTTCAATTGAAAGGTGCTGGTTAGAAACAATATCAATTTCTTCAAGAGAAGAAATGGCAAATTGCCAAAATAATATCAATACCTCTGAATCTATTTGATTTGATAAATTTTTAATTTTAGAAAATTCTTCATCATTTAATGAAAAGTTTGTGCTTTCTAAAGTTAAAGAATTAATATTTTTAAAATAATAAAGTAACTCTAAGAAGTCATTAATAAAAACTTTTGGTTCAACACCTTGGTCATAAATTTTTCTATAAATATTTATTACTTTTGTTTCTTCACCTTTTAAAATCAGCTCAAATAAATCAATTAATTGAGATTTATCGAAATATCCAAAAATTTTCTGAGCTGAATTTAAATCCAATTCCTTTCCATCATCCAAACTTAATAATGCTCGATCTAATAATGATAAAGCATCTCTTACAGAACCTTCCGAAATTTTTACTATTAGCTTTAAAGCATCTTCTGTTATTTTTCCATTTTCCTTATCTTTAATTAATTTTATATATTCAAATAATTCTGAGGATTTAATTCTAGACAAATCAAATCTTTGACATCTAGAAACAACAGTAATAGGAATTTTTTTTATTTCTGTTGTTGCAAAAATAAATTTTAAATATTCTGGTGGCTCTTCTAAAGTTTTTAATAATGCATTAAATGCTTGCTTGCTAAGCATATGAACTTCATCAATTATGAAAATTTTATATTTTGCAGATGTTGGCCCATATCTAGAAAATTCAATCAAATCTCTTACGTCATCTACGCCTGTTTTACTTGCGGCATCCATCTCTAGAACATCGATATGATTTGAGTTTGTAATCGCATCACAATTATCACATTTAATTTTACATTTATTTTCTATTCCATTTGAACAATTAAGTGCTTTTGCAACAATTCTTGCAGTAGTAGTTTTTCCTATTCCCCTTATTCCAGTGAACAAATATGCATTAGGTATTTTGTCAGCTTTAATTGAATTGGTGATTGTTTCTGCAACAACCTCTTGACCAATAAGATCATCAAAAGTTTGTGGTCTATATTTTAATGCTAATACTTTTGAGTTATTATTCATATATCTATAAGGAGACTAGAACCTGAATAACTGTCTCTACGACTGCTTCCGTTAAGATCTGGTCGGGTTCAAGCAGCATCCACCTCTAGCCTCCAAAACCATTATAGCAGTTAAAATTTCTAATCTACAAGAAAAGATTCTTATTTTTTTTGTCTCAAGTTATCTGCTTCGAAAACACCTAGAACGTGAAAATCCTCACAATGTAGACCTAGCTCCTCAAGAGATTTCTGAACTTTTGGATCTTCGATGTGTCCATCCAAATCACATAAGAAAAAATAAGAGTCGAAACTATTTTTTTCTGGATAACTTTGAAGTTTAGTTAAATTAACTCCATTAATGGCAAACCCTCCTAGCGATTGATAGAGGGCAGCTGGCTTACTTTTCAATTTAAATAAAAAAGAGGTTATATAATTTTTATCTTTAAATTCTGGTTGAGAAATATTTTTTCCCATAACCAAAAATCTTGTCAAATTTCCACTTTCGTTTTCTATATTTTTTTTAATTACTTCTAAGCCATAAATTTTAGCACTTAATGAAGATGCTATAGCTGATTGCTTAACATCTTTTGTTTTAGAAATCATTTCAGCAGATCCAGCAGTATCTGCTCTAATATGTTCTGCCAAATTATTTTCTTTTATAAACTTTGAACATTGAGATAATCCTTGTGCGTGAGAATACACCTCTTTAATATCTTTTAATTTTGCCCCAGGCTGTCCTAATAAATTATGCTCAATTTTTTGAAAATGCTCTTTATAAATATTTAGCCTATGTTTAAAAATTAAATATTCAATTCCAATGTTTCCAGTAATTCTATTTGACTCTGGAATTATAATCCTGCTATCTGGTTCTTCAGATGCTTTGTTAAAACAATCATCAAAAGTTTTGCAAGGCAAAATTTCTACTTTAGGATCAATTGAAAGCGCTGCTAAATGAGAGTATGCACCAAACGTTCCTTGAAAATAAATTTTACTCATCAATTCTTATATTCCATTATTTTTTTCAAGGCTAGATAATCTTCCTCTGTATCCACTCCTATTGGAGATGATTTGGCAAGTGAAACATTGATATCAATATTATTATCTAATGCTCTTAATTGCTCTAACCGATTTTCTATTTCATTTTTAGATTGGCTTAACTGAACAAATTTTTCGAGCGAGTCTTTTGAATAACAATAAACTCCAATATGATGATATATATTATTTATCTGCTCAGACTTTCGTAAAAAAGATATACACTTTGGAAAATTGTTCTCCTCCAGAGTATTTTCAGTAATGACCTTTACAATATTTTCATTTCTTAAGTTTTTATTGTCTTTTATTTTTGCAGCAAGAGTTCCTATATTAGAAGGATTTTTTAGCATTTTATCATTCAATTTTACTATATCTTCAATGTCGATTGCTGGTTCGTCACCTTGTAAATTCATAATGAAATCAATACCTCTAATATTTGATTTTTTAAGAGCCTCATGAATTCTATCTGTACCTGTCTTGTGTTTATTGCTAGTTAAAATAGCATTGAAACCATTGCTTCTTACATCATCAATGATTTCTTGGTCCTCTGTGGCTATAATCACATCTCCAATATTAGCCTCCTCTGCTTTTTTAGATACATGTGAAATAATTGATAAACCATTTATTTTCAGCAAAGGTTTACCGGGCAGCCTGGTAGCAGACATTCTAGAGGGTATAATTACTAAAGTTTTCATTACATTTTCAAATTATTATACTCTTTAAACAACCATAGAGGCAAATTTATACATTAAATTTTAGCTTTTTTTTAATTTATCATGTTATACGTTCACTACAAAACTTTGAAAAAATGGATTCTTTCGAAATAAATAAAATTGTTGCTGCAGTTTTAATGGTTGCACTGCTTGTTATCGGTATTGGAAAATTATCTGATGTTATATTCCACGTAGAAAAGCCTGAAACACCTGGTTATTCAGTTGAAGTAGAAACTGCAACTACTGTATCCACAACTAGCTCAAGCACAACGTCAGACAAAATTGATATATCAGCGTTGATGGCAATGGGAGATATTGCACATGGTGAAAAAGTTTTTAAAAAATGTGCAGCTTGTCATTCAATTGTTAAAGGAGGAAAGAATGCTATAGGTCCAGCTCTATATAATGTTGTAGGAAGAAAAGTTGGAGCTATTGAAGACTATAAATATTCTAAATCGCTAGCTGCATATGGTAAGAACTGGACTTTTGAAGAACTCAATGGATTTTTAATTAAACCTGCTAAATGGATAAAGGGAACAAAGATGGCATATGCAGGTCTCAGAAAAGAAAAAGATAGAGCCTCTGTAATAAAATATTTAAATGAGAATTCAGATAGCCCTTTGCCGTTACCTTAATTTTCCAAAACAATATAATAAAATACTTTTTTGTACGTGAACTCTATTGAGTGCTTGTTGCCAAACGTGAGATTTTTTTCCCAAGAAAACATCATCGCTGACTTCATCTCCTCTGGGTAAACAATGTAAAAAAATACAACTTTTTTTTGCATAACTCATTAATTTAAAAGATATACCTGCAAAAGATCTGAGAAAAATTATCATTGATGCCAAGAAGAGAAAAAGTTTAAGAAAAAAACTAAGTACATTAGAGGTTGATAAGGGTGCTCCCTTAAAGGGAAAATTATTAATCCAAATGTTTGAAAAATCTAGTTTACGAACAAGATTAAGCTTTTATTTAGCTATTAAACAATTAGGTGGTGGTACTTTGACTTTGAGATCTAATGAACTTCATTTGGGTCAAGGTGGAGAAAGCATTGCTGATACCGCTAAAATTCTTTCGACCTATGGTGATGGATTTATGCTTAGAACTGATAGCGATAAAAAAGTTGAAAATTTTGAGAAATATTTATCAATACCCATCATCAATGGTTTAAGTCCTTCATCTCATCCAACACAGGTTTTATCAGATGTTTTTACTGCTGAGGAAATAATGAAGAAATCTATTTCTAATTTAAATATTTGCTGGATAGGTGACTCAAATAATGTACTGGATAGCTTAATAGCTGCATCGGTAAAATT
>CACAIU010000019.1 GCA_902532645.1 uncultured Pelagibacteraceae bacterium
ATTTATTTTAGCTGCTTCTTCTAAAATATCTTTAACAAGATCTGCACTTACCTCATTGTATTTTTCAAGCTCATTATAGTTTTTATTGTCTCTTAATTTTTCAAAGAGAAACATCATATCTTTTACTGGTGCAGTATAACTTGGCATATTTAAAGCTTAGAATAATTCTAGTTTTATTGCAATTTTGAAATTATCGCATCACCCATTGCTGAAGTGGAAGTTTCTTTCATACCTTCTGACATTATATCTTTAGTTCTTAACCCATCATTTAAAACATCTTGTACTGCTTTTTCTAAAATATCCGCTTCTTTATCAAGATCTAAAGAATACCTCAGCGCCATGGCAAAACTCAAAATAGAAGCAATTGGATTTGCTATCCCTTTACCTGTTATATCTGGAGCTGACCCGTGTATAGGCTCGTACATCGCTCTCATCTCGCCATCTTTATTTTTTGCACCTAAAGATGCTGATGGTAAAAGACCTAAAGATCCCGTTAACATTGAAGCTTGATCTGACAACATATCTCCAAACAAATTATCTGTTACAATAACATCAAATTGTTTTGGGTTTCTTAAAAGCTGCATAGCACAATTGTCTGCTAACATATGACTTAATTCTACATCTTTGTATTCTTTTTCATGAAGTTCTTGGACTTCTTCTTTCCACAATTGTCCTGCTTCCATCACATTTGATTTTTCACACGAAGTAACCTTATTTGATCTTTTTCTAGCTAAATCAAAAGCGATCCTAGCTACTCTAGTAATTTCGCTAGTCGTATATGTGTGTGTATTAATTCCTTTTCTTTCTCCATTTTCAATTGGCTTAATTCCTCTAGGTTCACCAAAATATATACCACCCGTTAACTCTCTTACTATCATTATATCTAGTCCTGAAACTACTTCTGGCTTTAGAGTTGAAGCATCGACTAATTGTTTAAAACAAATTGCAGGCCTTAAGTTAGCAAAAAGCTTTAATTCTTTTCTAAGTTTTAATAATGCTCTTTCTGGTTTTTTGGAAAATTCTAGGTCATCCCATGTAGGACCACCAACTGCTCCAAGCATAATTACTTCACTTTCTAGTGCTTTGTAAAAAACCTCATCAGTAATTGGGGTACCGTGTTTATCATAAGAACAACCACCAACTAGCTCCTGATCAATTTCAAAATCTAAAGATTTTTTATCATTAAACCAGTTAATAATTTTTTTTACCTCAGCTATTACCTCTGGACCTATACCATCACCAGGAAGCAAAAGTATTTTTCTTTTTTTTACTTTAATCATTAAATACCCAAGGCTTTTCGTTTTTTAAATTTGTTTCAAACTTCTCTATTTTTTCTGATTTTTTTAGTGATAAAGCGATATCATCAAGCCCTTCTAACAAACATTTTTTCTTAAATGGATCAACTTCAAATTTTAGCTCATTATTTCCATAAACTATTTTTTCCTCTTGCAAATCAATAGAAATTTCTTCTTGTCTATTTGCGTATTCAGATAGCTCTTTGATTTTTTCTTCTTCAAGGATTATAGGCAAAATTCCATTTTTAAAACAATTACTAAAAAAAATATCTGCATAACTTGAACTAATTACACAAGTAATTCCAAAATCTAATAAAGCCCAAGGAGCATGTTCTCTTGATGAACCACATCCAAAGTTTTTTCCAGCAATTAAAATTTTAGATTGATTAAATGGGTCTTTGTTTAAGACAAAATCATTTATTTCTTTGCCTTGATCATCATATCTCATTTCAAAAAACAAATTTTTTCCAAGACCGGTTCTTTTGATTGTTTTTAAAAACTGTTTTGGAATTATCATATCTGTATCAATATTTACAATTGGTAAATAAGCTGGGATACTTTTTAATTTATTAAATTTTTGCATTTAATTTTGATACTTTCTGACATCATCTAAATTACCTGAAATTGCAGCTGCTGCAGCCATTCCTGGACTAACCAGATGGGTTCTACCACCTCTACCTTGTCTTCCCTCAAAATTTCTATTTGATGTAGAGGCGCATCTTTCCTCTGGCTTTAATTTATCGGCATTCATCGCTAAACACATAGAGCAACCTGGTTCTCTCCATTCAAACCCTGAGCTAACAAAAATTTTATCTAGTCCTTCTTGCTCTGCTTGTTCTTTAACTAAGCCTGAGCCTGGAACTACTATGGCATTAACATGCGATGATACTTTTTTATCTTTTACGATTTTTGCTGCTTCTCTCAAATCTTCAATTCTGCCATTAGTACAACTACCAATAAATACTTTATCTATTTTTATATCTGTGGCTGCCATGTCAGGTTTTAAACCCATATACTTTAAAGCTCTTTCAATTGAATTTTTTTTATCTTCATCAGTCTCATTATTTGGATTTGGAACTTTTCCATCAATTGTTATTACATCTTGTGGTGACGTACCCCATGTAATCATAGGTAAAATTTCATTTGCGTTAAGGCTAATTTCTTTATCAAAACTAGCATCAGAGTCTGTTTTTAAAGTTTCCCAATAGTTTAAAGCTTTATCCCAATTTTCACTTTTTGGTGACATTGGTTTTCCTTTTAAATATTCAAAAATTTTTTCATCTGGTGCAATTAATCCTGCTCTTGCGCCACCTTCAATTGTCATATTGCAAATAGTCATTCTTTGCTCAACACTTAAAGATCTTATTAAATCTCCAGCATATTCCACAACAGATCCTGTACCACCTGCTGTACCTATTTTTCCAATTATTTGAAGTATTACATCTTTAGAAGTAACTCCTAAAGGAAGTTCACCATTAACATTAATTCTAAAATTTTTAGCTTTCTTCTGAACTAGTGTTTGGGTTGCTAAAACATGTTCAACTTCTGAAGTTCCTATTCCAAATGCCAAAGCACCAAATGCTCCATGCGTTGCGGTATGACTGTCTCCACAAACAATAACTGTACCTGGTTGAGTAAAACCTTGTTCAGGTCCAATGATATGAACGATACCTTGCCTCTTATCATCCATACCAAATAACTGAACTCCAAATTCTTTACAATTTGCCTCTAAAGTATCTACTTGAATTTTTGACCCTTTATCTGAAATACCTTTTGATCTGTCAGTAGTTGGAACATTATGATCTGCAACTGCTAAAGTTAAATTTGGGTGTCTAACTTTTCTATTAGAATTTCTTAATCCTTCAAAAGCTTGAGGGCTTGTCACCTCATGAATTAAATGTCTATCTACAAAAAGTAAAGATGTGCCATCATCTTGTTGATCAACTAGATGATCGTTCCAAATTTTATCGTATAATGTTGTAGACATTGAAAAAAAAATTATTTTTTTTCTTTAGAGCTTTCTGATTTTTGTTCTTCTTTAGAAGCCTCTACTGCTGGAGCTGCTTCTGCTTTTGGAGCTTCTTCCTTAGGAGCTTCTGCTACTGGTGCTGCCTCTGCTTTAGGAGCCTCTTCTTTAGTTGCTTCAACTGCGGGAGCTACATTTTCCTCTGTAACTGTTTCTGGTTTTGCCTCAATATCAATACCAATTTTTTTTCTAATTTTTTCTGCAATCCTTGCTGATTTACCAGTTCTGTCTCTTAGATAATAAAGTTTTGCTCTTCTTACTTTACCTGATCTAATAACCTTAATTGAGTCAATTAAAGTTCCAAATAGTGGGAAAGTTCTCTCAACACCCTCTCCAAATGAAATTTTTCTAACCGTAAAAGATGAATTTAGATCTCTGCTTTTTTTAGCAATACACACTCCCTCAAAATATTGAATTCTATCTTTTTTACCCTCAGTAATTCTCACACCAACTTTAACAACGTCTCCAGGATAAAATTCTGGAATTTTTTTCTCTGAAAGAATTTTGTTAACGTTATGCTGGTTTATTTCTTCAATTGTTTTCATGTTAATATTTATCAAATTAATTCTTCTTGTATTTTTCCCATAAATCTGGTCTTCGGTCGCGTGTTATAGCCTCAGATTGAGATAAACGCCAGTGTTTAATTTTATTATGATCACCTGATAATAGCACGTCTGGTACAGCTTTTTCCTCCCAATTTTGAGGTTTTGTATACTGAGGGTACTCCAGAAGACCATTTTCAAAGGTTTCATCTAATTTAGAGTTTTCATTTCCTAATACACCTGGCAGCAATCTTAAAATACTATCTATTACTACATATGCTGCTGACTCTCCGCCTGACAAAACATAATCTCCAATACTAATTTCCTCAATATTTCTTGTTGAAAGTATTCTTTCATCCACACCTTCAAAATGACCACAAATTAAAGACAGAGATTTTTCATTAGCTAGCTCTTTTGCTAAATTTTGATCAAATTTTTTGCCTTTTGGTGATAAGTATATAATTCTCTCATTCTCATTTTTATTTTCATCTAAAGACTTTGCAAGAACATCTGCTTTTAACAACATCCCTGAACCACCCCCATAAGGTGCGTCATCTACTGTTTTATGTTTGTCATCAGCTGCATCTCTTATGTTTACAACTTTAAGTTTCCATAAATTATTTGATAAAGCTTTTCCATAAAGTCCTTTAGATAAAGGACCAGGAAAAACCTCTGGATAAAGTGTAAACACTTGAGCTTGCCACATAAATAATCTTTAAATTATTTTTTTTCCTCTGCTGGAGCTGCTTCTGCTTTTGGAGCTTCTTCCTTAGGAGCTTCCTCTGCTGGAGCTGCTTCTGCTTTTGGAGCTTCTTCTTTAGGAGCTTCTGCTGCTGGAGCTGCTTCTGCTTTTGGAGCTTCTTTATTATCCTCTTCTTTTTTATTTCTCTCTTTTTTTGGCACTGCTTTATTTGGATTATTTCCATTTGCAGGCATAGGCATTAGTTCGTTCTCACCTAAAATTCTTGCTACTCTAGTTGTTGGTTGAGCTCCTTGACCAAGCCAATATTTAATTCTCTCAGCTTCTAGACCCACTCTTTCTTTTTTCTCTTTTGGTAATAGAGGATTAAAGAAACCAACCTTTTCTATAAATCTTCCATCTCTTGCAAAACGACTGTCGGCAACAACAACCTTATAAACAGGACGTTTTTTTGTTCCACCTCTTGATAATCTTAATTTTAACATTTCTTCTCCTTTTTTACTTTAATTGATTAAATAGCTCTGGCGGTATACCTTTATCAGACATACCTTTCAGATTTCCTTTTGACATCTTTTTCATCATTTCAGACATCATTTTAAATTGCTTAAGCAATTTATTGATAGTGGCCGGATCTGTGCCAGAGCCATTAGCAATTCTTTTTTTTCTAGAACCATCAATTATTTTTGGGTTCTCTCTTTCTTTTTTTGTCATTGATAAAATAATAGCTTCATTTTTAGTAATTATACTTTCATCAATTCCCGCTGAATCCATTTGAGATTTAATTTTAGAAACTCCTGGCATAAAAGACATAATTCCCTCAATGCCACCCATTTTTTTCATTTGTCTTAATTGAGATAAATAATCTTCCATAGAGAATTGACCTTTTTTTAAATTTTCCTCTGCTTTTTTAAGATTTTCTTCTCCTAAATCTTGAGCCGCCTTTTCTACAAGGGATACGATATCTCCCATACCAAGTATTCTGTTTGCAATTCTATCTGGATGGAATACTTCAAGATTATCTATTTTTTCTCCTATCCCTAAAAATTTAATTGGAACGTTTGAAACATATTTCATACTTACTGCGGCTCCACCTCTTGCATCACCATCAGCCCTAGTTAAAATAATTCCAGATAAATTAACTGTATTTTTAAATTCTTTTGCCACTGAGGCTGCAACTTGACCTGTTAAAGAGTCTGCTACTAAGAAAGTTTCTGTTGGATTAATGACAGCTTCAATTTGCTTAATCTCACTCATCATTTGTAAATCGATTTGAGTTCTACCAGCAGTATCAAATAAAATTATTTCAGCTCCATTTAAATTAGCAGCACTTATTGCTCTTCTACAAATATCAGCAGGTTGCTGACCTTCTATAATAGGTAAAGTTAAAATATTATTTTGTTCTCCTAAAGATCTAAGTTGTTCTTGTGCAGCTGGTCTGTAAATATCTAGACTGACCATCATTACTTTTTTCTTTTTATTATTTTCTAAAAATTTTGCTAATTTTGCTGTTGTTGTTGTTTTACCAGAACCTTGTAACCCAACTAACATCATTGGCACAGGCGGTACTGCGTTTAAATTTATCTCATTATTTGTTGCACCTAATAAGTCTACAAGCTCATCATAAACAATTTTAACGACCATATCCCCAGGAGAGGTAGACCTTATTATCTCTTGGCCTAATGCCTTTGGCTTAACTTTTTCAATAAAATCTTTTGCAACATCCAAAGAGACATCTGCTTCAAGTAAGGCTTGCCTAATACCTCTTAAACCTTCATCTACTTGAGCTTCACCAAGTGAAGGTGCCTTTTTCAGAGAAGAAAAAATTTCTTCAAATTTATTTGTTAAATTTTCAAACATATTTATTACGCATAGCAGTAACGCACTAGTGGGCGAACCCTCGCTGACTAGTGTCGATCTCTTTGTTTCCAAAGACACCGCAAAGTTAATGTTTTTGCGGAAACGGCAACAACCTATAATAGAGGTTCAAAAAGTCAATAAATAAGTTAAATATCTATATATGGATATTAAAGCTTTTAAAATGGACGGTTTAGGTAATGATTTTGTCATCATAGATAATAGGCAAACAATTACAAATTTGACGAAAGAGCAAATAATAAAGATTTGTGACAGAAAATTTATTGGTTGTGACCAACTAATATTGATTAAAAAAAATGATATTTCAGATGCTTCACTAGAATTTTATAATTCAGATGGAGGAATGTCTGGTGCGTGTGGAAATGGTACAAGATGCATTGCTGATTTATTAGGCAAAGAAAATAACAAAAAAGAAATTTTCCTAACAACTTTATCTGGCAAATTAAAATCAAATATTGTTGGAGAAAAAATGGTTTCAACAGAAATAGGTATTGCAAAAACAAAATGGGATGAGATTCCATTGTCTAAAGAATTAAATACGAATAATTTAGGAATTAAAATTAATGACAAAAATAATAACGAGTTTTCTGGCGGAACTGCTGTAAATGTAGGAAACCCACATGTGGTTTTTTTTGTTGATAATAACGAAAATTTTGAAATAGAAAAAATTGGACCAAAAATCGAAACCCACTCTCTATTTCCAGAAAAATGTAATTTTACTTTAGCAACCGTTGTTAACAAAGAATTGATAAAAGTTAGAGTGTGGGAAAGAGGAGCTGGACTTACCAAAGCTTGTGGAACTGCAGCTTGCGCAACAGCTTTTGCCGCAAAACAAAACGGACTGGTAAATGATAAAGTTGATATTGAATTTTCTACAGGTAGATTGACAATTTCAATTGATGAAAACAATAGTATTCATATGAAAGGACCAGTTTCAGGTATTGAGGAGATAAATTTTAAAATTTAATGGGAATTTTTGAAAAATTTAAATCAGGTTTTAAAAAAAGTGCCTCAGCTTTTACAACGGGTTTAAGAGATATAGTTGTAAAAAAAGAGATTGATGACAAAACATTAGACAAAATTGAAGATTACTTAATTCAATCAGATGTTGGTATTGTTTCGGCTTCAGAAATAAGAGAAATAATTTCTCAAACAAAAATTGATCCCAATAAAGATTTAACCGAAGAAATAAATAATATTTTAAAAAATTATATTATTTCAATAATGAAACCTTTGGAAAATATTGAATTCTTCAAAAAAAAAGAAAAATTAAATGCAACATTAATTTCAGGTGTCAATGGTGTTGGAAAAACAACTACTATTGGAAAAATAAGTAAAATATTAAAAGGTAATGGAAATAAAGTAATGCTAGCTGCATCAGATACTTTTAGAGCGGCAGCCATAGAACAGTTAGAAAATTGGGCAAACAAAGTTGATGTTCAAATTACAAAATCATCTCAAGGCTCTGATCCTGCATCAGTTGCCTACAAGGCTATTGAAGAGGCATTAAATAATGATTTCAATCAAGTTTTAATTGATACAGCTGGGAGATTACAAAATAAAAAAAATTTGATGGAAGAATATAAAAAAATTGCAAACGTTACTAAAAAAATTGATCCTGATGCTCCACATGATGTTATTTTAGTTTTGGATGCAACTTCTGGTCAAAATGTAATTAATCAAGTTGAAGAATTTAATAAAATTATTCCAATAACTGGTCTTATTATGACAAAATTAGATGGCACAGCAAAAGGAGGTATTCTTTTAGCTGTTGCTAAAAAATATAAACTACCAATTATTGCCCTTGGATTAGGTGAAAAAGAAGATGATTTACAAATTTTTGAGGCCGAAAAATTTGCAGAGGCATTTACTCAAATTAATTAATTAAGGTACTGGAAATTAAAGGTTTATAAAAACTACATTTGTAGTGTTCTTTAAATTCATAATGTCCACAGTTTTTAGCTATCGAAGAAATAATAAAATCAAATTTTCCATTTACAGGATAAAGCTCTAACTTTTTTTCAACAATATCAAATTTAAAATTAGCTTTTAAACTTTTTACAGCACTAATCATCACCAGAGTATTGTTATCTTTTAAAAGATAATACGCAAAATCATCTGGGAAAACTGGGAAATCATACTCTTGCAAAAAATATTTTGCAGTTTTGGGAAACCATTCATAAGAGATTAATGGCAAAGACTCTTTTGTTTTATAGTTATAAATATAAAGATCTTTTGGAAAATCATTAATATAATTTGAATTTTCTCCTCGAGCCAAGACAGCTTTTTCACGGGTTTTAAAATATAATGCAAAATTTTCATCGTGCGAATTCATTTGATCAATATAAAAAAGGCTATCTACAGATGCTAAATTTTCTTTAGCATTTGATAAATTGCTTAAAGAAAACAAGATAATAAAAAATATGAAAAAATTTTTCATAATGTAACTTAAAAAAAAAATTTGAGTTATATTTGTTTAGATTGTGGCTTAATTTAAACTATCAACAAATGATTTAAGAGCTAATACAAGTTTATCATCATATTCCATCATATGATCGTCATATTTTGTAAAATATGAATATTTAGGTTCACTTGCTAAATTAAAAATTTTTTTACCCATCCAAAATGGAACTATTTGGTCAGCCTCACCATGCATTACTAATACTGGAATATTAATATTTTTAATTTTTTCATTATTTTCATACTTATCTTTTAAAATTAAACCTACTGGAATATATGGATAAAAATTTTTCGCAGCCTCTATCATTGATGTGAAGGGCGTTTCTAATATTAATCCTGCAAAATTTTTATTCTGAGTAATTTCAGTGGCAATGCCAGTTCCTAATGACTCTCCATAAATAATTATATCTTCTTCATTTAGACCTTTCTCTTTAAGCCAGTTTATTGCACTAGCACCATCTGTATAAAGACCCTCCTCACTTGGTTTTCCTTTATTACCGCTAAAACCTCTCCATGCAATAATTAAAAAATTAACATCCATGTCTTTAAAATGATTTAACTTATGGATTCTGTTTTCAAGTGCCCCTGCATTTCCATGAAAATAAACTATTGTTTTATAACTTTTTAAATTTTTATTATGAAACCAGCCTAAAAGATTAATATTATCAGTTGTTTTGATGGTAACTTTTTCAATGTTAACTTCTAAATTATCTCCAGAATAATTATTCTCATCAGGATGATACATTAAATTTCTTTGAAAAAAGAATAAGAAAATTAATATAATTAAGTAAATTGCAACAATACCAATAAATAATTCCAAAAAAAAATTCCTACGTTTTATTTTCATATTTTTTTCTATTTAATATTAAAAAAAATATATAAGAAATAATACTTAAGATTAAGAAAACTGAAAAAGCTGATTTAAACGCAAATATTTCTGTGTGACCCATGCCTTTAACAAAATCTATCACTAAGCCCATTAGCCATTGCATTATGAATGTTCCTGCAAATATTAATAAATTGAATGAAGTTAGTGCTTTACCAGCAGAGTAACCTGAAAAAGAAAGGCCCACAGCTGGCTGTGTAACTGATAAAAAAATTGAACTTAAAATAAATAAAGTTATGTAGAATGCACCCGCTTTCGGGCCTAGCAATATAATCACAAACATTACAGAAAAACTAATTGGCAAACCTAATTTAAGTATTCTTTTTGCAGTAAAACCTATACCTGAAATTTTTGGTAAAAAATAACCCCATAAGAAAAAAGATACCAACATAGTTACATTGATCCAAAACAATCCTGTAGCGCTTTGAAGTGGTGTATAACCAGCAACTCTAGTCATCCATGGGCCTGCCCATAAAGTTTGTATAGCCATTAAGCCCCCATAATTAAATAAACCCATTGGAATTACACTTATAAAAAATCTATTTTTCCAAACTTCTGACAAAGTTCCAGTATTACTTTGCTCTTTTGACTCTTTATTTTTAGTTAAATTCCATTTTGGAATAAAAACTAACATTAATAAAATACTAATTAAAATTAAAATAGCGATACCGCCAAATATCCATCTCCATCCAAAACTAGGCAACAAAAGTTGTACAGGCAATGTGGATGACAAAAAGCCTAATGATGCAATCATTAGCATCCATGAGTTTGCTCTTTGTTGTTGATTTTCTGCATACCATATTCTGTAACCAGTTAATGGAGCCATTAAACAAGCACTAACACCTACGCCGATTAGAATTCGTGAAACTAACAATCCAGAAAAACTTTCAGCTAAAGCAAATGATCCTGTTCCAACTAATGCAATTAATAAAAAAGAAGAGACAATTTTTTTTGGTCCATATTTATCTAACAAATATCCAAGAGGTATTTGCATACAAGCAAAACCCAAGAAATAACCCCCAGCTAACAATCCTAAATCAGCTGCTAACAAATTAAATTCTGAGGTTAATACGGGAGAAAGTGTTGCAGTAATTGCACGCAACAAACATGATAAAAAATAACCAAATGCAAATACAAAAAAAACAACAATAGCCTGTTTTTTTGGTAAAATATAATTTTCCATTAATTAAAAGTTTAAAGATATATCTCTGTGAACCGAATTACACCTTGCAACAAATTTAGCTTGTTCTTTAGTTAATCTGTTTTGAAGTCTCAGACCAATATTATGTTTGATAACATCATTATATTTAATTAATTCAGGCATCAAATTCTTATTAGCATCATCTCTCCATGAAACTTCTAAATTAAAAAGATCGAAGGTTTCTGAACTTACTTCAATTAATTTTTGCTCATCTACCTCATCATTATCTATAACAGATATTAGGTCATCTAATTTGTTTGCAAATTCTTCGGTTCCAGAAATTTCTCCTAGCTTTTCAAAAAGATTATCAATTGTTGATATTGCGTTTTCATAATTTTTATTATCAATATTATATTTTAATTCTTTTATTTCTGGTGAAAGATCTTTTAATTTTTCATTATCATTTATAAACATTACTATTTGATCCAGAGTTTCATAAGCTTCATCAACGTTTTTTCTATATCTTTTAGTTCTTGTGTTTTTTGCTTTGTGCAATATTTCAAACTCTCCATTTTTAGCTTTCCAATTTTCAGGAACTTTATTTTGAAGTTCTTTAATTTCTAGCTCGTAATTCTCGATCTTTAATTCTAATTTATTTTTATCCGATAAGTTATCATCATCTAAATTTCTAATTTCAGATTTTATTTTTTTAATTTTCTGGTCTATTTTTCTAATTTTTTTCTCAATTTTTCTAACATTGAAATGCAAGTCCCTATAATCTTTTGTAAATAATTCATATTCTTCCTCTGTTTTTTGAAGTTTTTTAACAATAGCAAAAGTCCCAAGAGCATTATCAAAATGCTCTTCAAAAATATCTAATTTATCCATTGGAAGATTTGCGGGAGTTAATCTCTGCATGTCTTTTATTGCATTAGTAATTCTTTGTTCTTCGGTGTTGTAAATCGCAAATTTGTATTCTTGTAAGCAATATTGTAGCTTTGGATTCATCGGCGGTGGAGCAACGTTCGATGTTAAATATGTTCTTGCTGGTAGATAGTTTACTAATGATGGATAGAAACCGACAATTCCAAGGCCTATTAATTGTAATATAATGAATGGAACCACACCTTTCCAAATATTTAAAGTAGTAACAAGTTTTGAAGCTACACCTTTTAAGTAAAATAATGCAAAACCAAATGGTGGTGTTAAAAATGAGGTTTGTAAATTTACTCCAATCATTACACCAAGCCAAATTGCACTTATGTTCGCTCCTGGTTCAGCTAATAATATAGGAGCAATGATAGGGACAACAACCACAGCTATTTCAATAAAATCAAGAAAGAAACCTAATAAAAAAATCACTGCCATTACAACAATAAACTGTGTCCAAAATCCTCCTGGTAAATCTTGAAGAAAATCTCTTACTAGCTCTTCACCTCCAAATGCTCTAAATCCAGAGGTTAACATTGCAGCTCCTAATAAAATTATAAATACCATTGAAGTCGTTACGCATGTTTCTGTAACAACTTCTCTTAAAACATTTTCAACTTTATATGCTCTCCAAAAACTCCAAATAATTCCTATTAAAAAAGTAATTGTAAAAAATCCCGTAATAAAAATTGCTGTAAGATCTCTAGTTTCTACAGCCTTAATATTTAAATTATAATTCTTAGATAAAATATAAATTGGAATGATAGATAAAATTGCAATTATAATTGGATAATAAGCATCTTTTTTTCCTTTGTGTAAACGATAACCTGCCATCATAGTTGCACCTATTGCTCCAATAGATCCAGCCTGATTCACAGTTGCAATACCCAAAAGTATAGATCCTAGGACGGCAAAAATTAATGCAAGAGGTGGAATAATTACCATCAAAACTCTAATCCAAAATTTTGAATCAAAATTTCCTCTAAATGGAACTGGAGGAGCTGCCTTGGGATTTAATCTTGCGTAAACAAATACATAAGTCATATACAAACCAACTAAAACTAATCCTGGTAGTAGTGCCCCCAAAAACATATCTCCTGCTGAAGTTGAGCCCACTCTAAATTCTCCAGGCATATTAAATTCACCAGTTAAAATTTTGTAATCAATCTGACGCATAGTATTTGCAACGTCTGCTGCACTAGCTAATTGATCAGCTATAATAATTAATACAATTGAAGGAGGTATAATTTGCCCGAGAGTTCCAGAGGAACAAACAATTCCACTTGCAAGGCTTTTATCATATTTATTATTAAGCATTGTGGGTAATGATATTAATCCCATTGCTATTACAGTAGCGCCAACAATACCTGTCGTAGCAGCAAGTAATGCTCCGACAAAAATTACTGATATTCCGAGTCCCCCAGGGATCGGTCCAAATAACTGTCCCATTGTAACTAATAGATCTTCTGCTATTTTTGATTTTTGCAACATAATCCCCATAAAAATAAATAAAGGGATAGCAATTAATGTATCGGTTTCTACATCCCAGTAGTTACTCCTAAAGTTAGTAATACCAGCGGTTAACCATTCTTTAGGGCCATCAACAGCAAAATAAGCGCTGCTATCTCCTGCAAACAAATAACCAAAAAAAGCTGCAAGCCCGATTGAAATGATTGCCGATCCAGGCAATGCGAAAGCTACTGGAAAACCAGAAGCTAATGCTCCAATCATTATAATTACAAGTAAAGCTAAAAATAAATGTTCCATTATTTAATTTTTTAAAATTTTATAACTGCTACTCATAAAGAAGCTTGTGAATTGAGTTAACATACTTACTGCAAACACAGCTAAATAAACTGCCATTAGATACAGTAAATATAATCCGTTTGAACCTTGTTGCGTAATTTCAAAAGAAATTACAGGGCCATTAATGATACTAGCTTTGCCCCCCATGCCTAAAAATATTACAATTAAACATAAAGGAATTCCTAGAATTAATGACCCAATTGCATTAGTCCATGCTTTTTTACGTTCGCTAAAACCAGTATAAAGAACATCAACTCTAACATGGCCCTCGTGAATTAACGCATAAGCGCTTGCAAATAAATAAAGGGCTGCATACCAAAAACGAACTAAGTCGCCTTGGAATGCTTGTTCATATTGAAAAATAAATCTTGATAAGACAATTAAAAATTCACTTCCAACTACTAAAACTGCTAACCAAATAAAGCCTACAGATCTTGTAAAATAACCAATTACAAAAGAAGCTAATATTAAAGGAAAGTGTATATATGTAATTCTAAAAGCGGGTATTACTAAATTAATTTTAATTTGTTCGCCAAAAATTGGCTCAACTAGTTTTTCCACAACCATAAATGAAATTAAAAAATCTGCTACTCCAACAATTAATACAGCCCAGAAAGAAGATCTCACAACGTAAGCTGTAATTTTTGTTAAGATCTCAGAGTCTGTCTGTAATGTTTGTTTTATAGATTTCAAAACAAAAAATATAACTCCTATGAGAGATGCAAAATAAAATAGTAATTGAATATATGATAAGTTTATTGCTAGACCCTCTAAAGGCTTATTTAATTTTTTAAATCCAAATAATTCATAATGAGCAAAAAGTTTTTTAACTCCAGGCCAATCAAACCAAACAGTTAAAACATTATTGATTAGAAAAACTAATGTTAAGGCTAAAATAGAATAACTAAATATTCTTATTAAAATAGACAAGTTATTTTTCGCCATCATAGTAAAATCTTTTAATGATATATAAAAAGAGGGCCCATTTAAGGGCCCTCTAGTAATAATTAGAATTAAGTTATACTCCTAATGCTCTATTTCTTTGAGCAACATATGGCCCGTCAGACAAGTTAGTCCAAGCACCAATTTCCTTACGACCTTTAACAAAGGCAGCATGTACTTTCTTAGCAAGAGCGCTATGTTGTTGAACTTCATCGAAAACTTCAGCAGCACCTTTAGCGAAAGCATCGTAAACTTTATCGTTAAACTTCTCTAGTTTAACTCCACTTTCGTTAACTAATCGTGCTAGTGCAGCTCCGTTTTTAGCATTGTATTCAGCCATTGTAGTTGTGTCAGCCCAATCACATGCAGTTTTAATAATTAACTGATCTGATTTTGACAAACTAGTAAACCAAGATTTGTTAACTCCACAAGCTAGTGTAGATCCTGGTTCGTGCATTCCTGGATAGTAATAATACTTAGCAGCTTCCTGGAACTTCATAGCTTCATCGTTCCAAGGTCCTACCCATTCTGTTGCATCAATTGCACCTGACACAAGGTTTTCATAAATTTGTCCACCAGGAAGTGAAATAGGAGAACCACCTAGTTTTCCTAGTACTTGTCCACCTAATCCAGGCATACGCATTTTTAAACCTTTAAAGTCATTCGCTGATCTAATTTTCTTATTAAACCAACCACCCATTTGTACTCCAGTATTACCAGCTGCAAAACTTTGTGTTCCAAAATCATCGGTTAATTCGTCCCACAATTCTTGTCCACCAGCATATTTTAACCAGGCATTCATTTCAGCATATGTGAAACCAAATGGAACCGCAGTAAAATATCCAAAAGCAGGGTGCTTTTTAACCCAGTAATAATCAGCACCGTGATACATTTGAGAGTTACCTGATGCAACTTCGTCAAATGAGTCAAATGCTTTTACCCTTTCGTTAGCAGCATAATAAGTAACTTGAATTCTACCGTCACTCATATCGCTTAATCTTTGAGCAAGTCTTTGTGCACCAGTTCCAAGGCCTGGAAAGTCTCTAGGCCAAGTAGCTACCATAGAAGCTTCGATTCTTTCTTTGGCAACTGCTGGAGCAGATAAAGCAACAGCAGCAACACCAGTTGCAGCTGCAGTTTTAAAGAACTTTCTTCTTGAAGGTGATCTAGAAACCTTCAATGATTTTTTTTCTTTAATCATTATTCTCTCCTCTTCTTCTTTGTTAATTAACTGTACAGATTAAATTACAATTAGACGTTTAAGTCTAGACTAAAATTCCCGTTAAAGAATATAATACAATCAGAGGTGGTAAATTTAGGAATTAATAAATTTATTTTTTATCAAAAAAGGCTTCATAAAGCATCATCGATATGGCAAGTATCATCAATATATAAACTGGTAATACATCGAAGAAACCTATCATCATAGATCTTGTAAGTGTTGTTGCTAAACCTACAAGAAAAAAGATTGCAAAAGAGAGTCCTATTAGTGTTACAAGTTTATTCATTAAATTTCTCGCTTTCCTTTTCAAGCCAACTGGAAACTCCTAAAAACGATTATCATCATATTTCTCTCCAATAACTTGAATACCTAATGGTAAATTATTTTCGCCTTGAAGTAAAGGAAGTGAGATACAAGGAGTTCCTAAGTAAGACCAAACTTTATTAAAATCTGCTGATCCAGTGCTCTTTAGACCCTTTAGAGCAACACCTGGACTGGATGGAGATAAAACTCCATGAT
>CACAIU010000020.1 GCA_902532645.1 uncultured Pelagibacteraceae bacterium
AAGAAAAAACCATTAGTAATTATTGCTGGCTGTGTTGCTCAAGCAGAAAATCAGGAAATGTTTAAAAGAGAACCTTACATTGATTTAATAATTGGCCCTCAATCTTATCATAAAATTAATGATACAATTTTAAATTATATTAAAAAAAATAAAAAGATTGAAGAAACTGAATTTGATGCGGTTTCTAAATTTAAATATTTGAGTAAAATAAAAAATGAAGCTGGAAAGGCATCATCTTTCTTAACTATTCAGGAAGGATGTGATAAGTTTTGTCATTTTTGTGTAGTCCCATACACAAGAGGGTCAGAATATTCTCGACCATTTAAACAAATTTTGGATGAAGCAAAATATTTAGTTGATAGTGGTACAAGAGAAATAATTTTACTCGGTCAGAATGTGAATGCATATGATAATGCAGGATATAGATTGTCAGATTTGATTTTAAATATTGAAAAATTGCCTGAAATTAAGAGAGTTAGATATACCACGTCACATCCAAAAGATATGACAGAGGATTTGATTGAAGTATATAAAACTTCAAAGTTGAATTTTTCAAAGAGCAAAAAAATATATCTAATATCAATTGTTATTCCAATGAAGGAGATGTTTGGAAAAAATCAAAAACAAGCTTTGCCAATAACTACTTAACGATTGAATTTAGAGAACCTTTCAAGCCGAGAAGAGGTAGAATTAATTGTTCTCTAAATGATAATGGAAAATGGAGATGGTTTGGTGTTCAATTCCCTATAAAAGAAAATTAAATTAAGCTTTCTAAATCTTTACTTGATGGCAGCAATCTCGCCTCATCAAAATCTTTTAGGTTATTCTGTTCAATAATTTTTTGTAAAACCTCAATATATTGACTACCTGTTTCTGCATATTTATCTAGATATTTAGATAAAATTACACTATCTAAAGGTTTATTTTGATTTCTTAGTTCTGTTCTCGCTTTATTTACGAATAAATCAAAGTTATGTAAAATTTCCATTTTTCCATAACCTGCGTTTAAATTTTTAATAGTTAAATGAACTTCGTTTGGAGATAATTTTTTTAAATCATCTGGTGTCGGAGCTTTTCCTAATACTTCATATAGGTTAGACATTATTGAGCTCCTAAATACGCGTCAATGACACGTTTGTCATTTTTAATTTCATCTGGCGATCCATTGGCTAACATTTTACCATGAGCTAAACAAAAAATATTCTCTGCTAATTGCATAATGACTCTCATGTTGTGCTCAATAACCAAAAGCGTTATTCCAAAATCTTGGTTAACTCTAATTAATCTATCAATAATACCATTTATTAGTGTTGGGTTAATCCCAGCTGTAGGCTCGTCTAGTAATAGCATCTCTGGTTCATTCATTAATGCCATAGCAAGCTCTAGTAATTTTTGTTGACCAAAAGATAAATCTCCAGCTCTTAGCTTTCTTTTTTGATATAATCCCACAAAATTTAATAAATTTTCAGCTTTATCTGTTAATTCTTTTGGAATCTTTGAAAATATTTTCATTAAATCTGCGTCACTACCTTTATGACTAATAAGCATATTTTCTATACAATTAAGCTTTCCATAAATTCTTGTTTGCTGAAAAGTTCTCAATAATCCTAACTTAGCAATCACAGGAACTGGTAACTCAGAAACTTCTTTTCCATTAAATTTAATAGATCCACTATCTATTGGATAAGTTCCTACAATCGAATTAAATAATGTAGTTTTTCCTGAACCATTTGGCCCAATTAATCCAACTATCTTCCCTTTTTCAACATTCATTGAAATGTCAACGTTAGCTTTAACACCACCAAAAGATTTACTTACATTGCTAACTTCTAAAATACTCATTTAAGTTCTACCTGTGCTTTACGATCTTTTTCATCAACCACTTCACCAAATCGCTCTGGATATTTTTCTCTAAGCCATCCCATAATTCCTTCTGGAAAATAAATCACAATCACAACAATCAAAACTCCTAGAGCAACATACTGCCAACCCAAAAAGAATGTCCAAAAGCCTTCTTTAAAAATATGAAATATAGTTGCACCAATAATTGGGCCCCAAAGAGTTCCTTTGCCTCCAAGTATTGCCATCAGTACCATGAATACTCCCATTTCTCTTCCGTCAAATGCAACATCTGTTGAATCGATGTATCCAACCAAGCCACCCATTATTCCTCCTGCCAATCCACAAAAGAAAGCTGAGATCATCCAACCAATAATTTTATACTTCATTGTTTCAATACCCATTGCTTCAGCTTTATCCTCATTATCTCTAATAGCGTTAAGTATTAATTTAAATCTTGTAGAATAGATTGAACGAACCGCAATGAATGTGAGCACTAATGTGAAGAAGCTTAAGAAATAGAAAAACTCCCCCCTTGCTTCTAAGCTACCAACATTTGGAAAAGGTGGTGTAGTAAAGCCTTGACCTGCTCCAATAATTTCTATTCCACCAGAAATTTCACCCGCAGCCACACCTAAACCTAATGTACAAATTGCAAAATAATGTCCTCTAAGTCCAAGAATAGAATATCCTATCAAACCAGCTACAATAGTTGGGACTACTGCAGCCACGACTAGTCCAACTGCCATACCTTGAAAAAACTGTGTTGGAGTATGAACAAATGTTTTTTCCCCTCCACTTTCCGTCCATTCAGCTAATGGAAAAAACATTCCAACTTGAACAGAAGCGCACAGGTACATTCCTAATCCATAAAATAATATATTTCCAAATGAATTATAGCCCATCTCACCACCTTGGATGTTCCAAGTAGTAGCAAGAACAATTAAAACACAAAGGATTGATAGCTGAACTTTAAAGGCTGGAAATAAAAATGGGGCAGCTAATCCAAATACTAATATTGCTGCATATAAAATAAAATTCTTATTCATTTTTCATCTCAATCTTACTTTAAATATTCTCTTTTTCTTGAAAGTTTAAATCTTCTGTAAACCAGTATTAATACTAATAATAAAAAGACTGAACCAATTCTAAATTCTGTACCCAGTATATAATCTGCAAATTCTTCAAATACTCCTAATCCCATTCCCGACATTGCTACACCTGGTAAGTTTCCTAATCCTGCAACAATTACGATCATGAAAGATCTAATTGTGTAGGGCAATCCCATGTAAGGATGAATTGTGAAAGTTATAGATATCAAAGCACCAGCAACACCACAAAGAGCAGCATTTATTCCAAATGTTGCGGCATAAACTTTTTCTGTATCGACACCTAAAATCTTTGCAGCTCTTGCATTTTGAGCTGTAGCTCTAATTGCACGTCCTAGCTTTGATTTTTTCATGTAAATAACCAAACAAACTGCAAATACAATGCTAATAAACGCTGAAAATATTTTTGAATTTGGTAACACAACATTGTTATCAAACAACATAGTTGTTCCATAACCAGAATTTGCAAGTACAACGTCTGCACCGAATGCAAAATTCATTAATTGCATGAATAGAATACTTATTCCAAAAGTAGCTAAAATAGAGATAAATAAATCTCTATCTACTACTTTATTAATTACGAGTTTGTAAATCGCTATACCAACAAAGTACATTATTACTGGCGCAACAATTACTCCCCATGCTGGATGAATACCATAGAGATACATAAAGTATGCAATGTATCCTCCTAAAATTACAAGATCTCCTTGTGCAATGTTAATTATATTCATCACACCCCATTGAAGTGCCATTCCATATGCAATCAATGCAAACAAAACTCCTAGCAAAATACCATCCAAGCAAGCTTGAAGAGTTATCATAGGATATTGAAATACAAGAAAATCCATAAAAAGTATTTTTGGGTTATATAAAAAAAAGCCCCCTATGACTAGGGGGCTTTAATATTTTATTTTATCTTTCTGACCACTTAGGAATTGGATGTATCAACTTAGCTGATGCCCATTTTAATGGAGCAACAACTTTGTTTTCACAACTTCCTGAAGCATCACACATTACTTGGAAAAGTACCATTGGTTTGTCAACGTTCTGACCACCAGGTGCAAATTTAATATTTCCATAAAATGTTTGCATATTCGTAGCTGCAAGAGCATCTCTTACTTTCTTTTGATCGAAAGAATTTGCTCTTTCAAATGCATCTTTGAATACCAATAAAGCAGCTGAAGATTCAGCAGATTGGTAAGGTGGATCATATCCAAACTCTTTCTCAAAGTCTGCAGCATAAGTCATACCATCTTTAAAGAAATCATCTTTATAAGTTAGTGACTTGTGCCATTGAGAAGCACAAAGTGCATACTGTGAATTTTTACCATGCTGTTTAGATAGCTTAGCAGCATCACAGTGAGTCATGGCTAACATTGGAACATCAACTTTCATTTCAGCAATTTGTCTGATCGCAGTTAATGCACCTTTTGTGTGGCCTGATACAACAAGTACATCTGGTTTCATCTGTTTTACTTTAACCAAAGTAGCAGCCATATCATTTAGCTCTTTAGGCAATTTATCGTCGATTATGATTTTAGAACCAGTTCTTTCTGCAGCATCTAAAATACCTAATCTAACGTCCTGTGAGAATGCATCTTGTTCAAACGCTTGTGCAATTCTTACTGGTTTTCCACCATTTAACTCAACTGCTGTTTCGATAGCAACATCAAGATATAAGTTAGCTGGAGCTAATACAGCAAATAGATATTTGTAACCTTTAGTAAACAAAGATCTAGATGCACCATTTGCTTCAACCATTGGAACACCATATTTTTCAGTCACTGGCGCAATCGCTTTAGTTAAACCAGAACTGTAAGGGCCAAGCATAAACTCAACACCATCTTGTGAAATTAATCTTTCTGCAAGCTGTGCAGCTCTCTTAGGGTTTGATTCATCATCGTAATAAATAATATCAAACTTATAAGTCTTTCCACCAACTTTAACACCACCCATGCTGTTAATTCTGTCAACGGCCATGTTATAACCATTTTGAGTATGAACACCATTTGATGAGTATTTACCAGTTAAGGAAATCGCAGCACCTAAAATAATTTTGTCACCAACAACTTTTGCAAATGATGCAACTGAAGTTGAAAATAAAATTACTAATGCAGAAACAAAACTTAAAATTATTTTATTTAATCTCATTTTATTTCCTCTTTAATTAATTAATTATGTATTGATTAAATAAAGAAATTTTATTTTATGCAAGTGGCAATAAAGGCCAAATCGAATTAATATTGTTGAGTTACAACAATTATTGCAGCAATAATTACTAAAACACTCGCAGAAATTGTATTAATTGTTTTTGGATTAGCCGTTATCCACTTTATTAATTTTTGTGCAAGCATTGCATAGCCGATCAAAGATAAAAAATCTAAAACGATATAAGTTGAAATTAAAATTACAAATTGAACCAATAAATTAGAATTAAAGTCAATAAATTGAGGAAAAATAAAAGGAAAAAACATCCAAGCCTTAGGACTTGTACCAGCAACTAAAAAACCATCTCTAAAAAAAGATAAGTTACTTTTTTCTATATCTCCTTCGCTTGAAATACTTTTTGGTCGAGATTTATAAATATCATAAGCTAAATATAATAAATAAATTATTCCAATCCATTTAAACGCATTAAGTATCTTTGAGTTCTCTGAAAAAAAAGATCCAATGACAAAAATAACTAAAGTTGCTTGAATCAAATTTGCTGTTACATCACCTAAAGCAGACCATATACATTTTCCGACTCCATAATTCATTGAATAAGAAATAATTACAATCCTAGGAGTTCCTGGTGTAATAAATAAAAAAATAATTATCTGTAGATAAAGTATAAAATCTAGGGGGAGCATAAAAAAGATAGTCCTTAAAAACCGGGAGCTAAAGATGGCTAAGAAGGACTATCTAATACATAATATCAGAGGCTAAAAAAAATGCATTAAATATTTTTTTCAAATATAAAGGATTTATGAAAAAAAAAGGTCGCAGACCAATTACCAGAGTCAAAAATCCAGAGCCCAAAATGGACGATCCGGATTGGATCATTTGGGCCGCCTGGGCAGATAGGATCACTTTCGAGGAAATTGAAAAAAAAACAGGGAAGAAAGAATCTGATGTAATTAAAATTATGAGAAGATCTCTAAAACCTTCATCTTTCAGGTTATGGAGAAAAAGAGTAAATCAAAAAAGTATAAAACATCGAAAAAAATTTGAATATTCTAGAAAAGAAATAGCTAGTAAAATTAAAAAAGGTGACTATCTATAGCTCATGAAAAAAATTACCATGTATACAGGTCCACTATGTAATTATTGTGAGGCTGCAAAAAGATTATTAGCTAGAAATAATGCGCCTTATAATGAAATTGATATTTCAAAAGTTGATGGAGCAATGGATGAAATGATCAAAAAAGCTAATGGTAAAAGAACTATTCCACAAATTTTTTTTGATGACCAACATATTGGTGGTTATGACGAAGTTAGAGCCTTAGAAAAAGAAAATAAACTTCAGGATCTTTTGAATAATTAATTCCATTCCTCTAAAGCTAATTGTTTCTTAGCTAAAGAGCTTAAATCTTTTAGTTTAACTCTATCTTTATAATTAATTTCATAATCTTCAGCTGCAAAATCTGGTGGACTCTTTCCTTCTAAAAATTTTTTTGATTGTTTTACTGTATAATCTAAATTTTTTTTACAATAAGGTGTTGCACCAACGTAAACAACATTTGAATAATTTTTTCCTGAATGCTTGTCTTCAACGGCATGAACAACATCTGGATGCCACCAAACAGTGTCACCTGGCTTCATTTTTGGAATTGAAACTAAACCTTTTAACAGTAATGAATGATAAACTTTATTTACTGATAAAGCTCTACCAAGTTTTGATCCGCACAATTCATTTTCTTCAACATCATCTAGTAATGCTCTGGTTAAAACATAAGCAATTCCTTTAGCAATAGGTATTAATTGTAAAGTTCCGTCACTTGGTCCTTGCTCTGTTAAAGCGGTCCATCCTTGAAATGTTCTAAATACATGTGCAACTGCAGGGGACTCAAATTCTATTGTTCTATCTCTATACTTTGCTTCAAATGGATTATATTTTTCAAAGTTGTCAGAGAAAATATCTTTATAAATTTTTTGATAATGACTGTCAGTCCATCTTTCAATAGATCCAGCATCGCAATGAGGAGAAAGTCCCAAGGTATCATCACCTGGCTCTCTTCTTCTTACTCTATCTGCATAAGACAATTCTTTATTTGGATCAAAAACTTTATATTCAGAGTTTTCAAATAACCAAAGATTATTAAGCCATTTTTTTACTTTAGCCATTTGCTCTGAGTGTCTTATTTCTATTTGTGCTTTAGACCAATAAAGACCATATATTTGAGGTTTACCTGATTTAAGTTCACTAAAATATTTATCTAGATCAGCTTTCTTCTTTTGATCTTCATAATAATTATTTTCATCAATATACTTCTCTAATTGAAAGTTTAAATTTTCAATGAATTTGTCGTCAAAAACATCTCGGATTATTACACAACCTCTTTTTTTTATATCTTCTATTACCTTTGTTTTTTTTTGATCTATCTCATTAATACTAATTTCTGGAATTATAGATTTATTGTTTTTTTTGAGATTTAATATTTCTTGTATTTCATTTTCTATGAACTTTTCAATTTTAGCAAAATTTTCTTTATAATTTTTTGAGAGATTTTTGAGCTCTTCTTTAACTTTCTCAATATCGATATTTTCAAACATTAAATTTAGCTCTTAGGTTTAAAAACTAAACATACCCCATTGTTACAAAATCGTTTTCCTGTAGGCTCAGGTCCATCATCAAATATATGTCCATGATGGCCTCCACATTTTTTACAATGATATTCGGTTCTTGCGTAACCTATGTGGTGATCTGTTTTGGTTTCAAATACGTCAGGCAAAGATTCATAAAAAGAAGGCCAGCCTGATCCACTCTCATATTTTGTTTTTGAATCAAATAATTTTTCACCACAGTTTGCACAATGAAAACTTCCTTCCCTTTTTTCATGATTAAGTTCACTTGATCCAGCACGTTCAGTACCTTCTTCAAATAAAATTAATTTTTGCTCAGCAGTTAAATTGGGATTTATTTTTTTCGTCATGATCCTATATATTTAGCACAAGATTGATGTAACATTGAATGTAATTCAACAAGTTTATTAAAATCCTTATTGTAACCACCACCCAAAACTCCACAAAATGGTATCCGTCTAGAAAAAAAGTTTTCTACCACAAGCTCATCTCTAAGTTTTATTCCCTCGTCAGAGATTTTTAATTTACCCAATCTATCATTAAAATGAATATCAACACCTGCTATATAAAAAATAAAATCAAAATTTTCTTGATTTAGCTCTTTTAAATAATGTTTAAGTGTTTTGATATAAGCGTCATCCTCTAAGTTATCCTCAAGTTCTACATCTAAATCACTATTTGATTTTTTAGCAGGATAATTAGTTTTGGAATGCATGCTGAATGTAAAAACACTTCTGTTGTCTCTAAAGATTTCTGAATTGCCATTACCTTGATGAACATCTAAATCAATAATTAAAATTCTATTTGCTAGACCTCTATTAAGTAAATAATGTGCTGCAACTGCTACGTCATTAAATACACAATAACCTGCACCTCCGTCATAACTTGCGTGGTGACTACCTCCTGCTGTATTGCATGAAATACCATAATTTATTGCAAGTTTAGATGCGAGAACAGTTCCTCCTGTAGCAACTAAGGATCTTTGCACAACACTATCTACAAGTGGAAATCCAATTTTTTTTACTCCTTCTTTGCTTAAAGTTTTATTTTTAATATCCAATATATAATTTTTTGAATGTGCGTAGCTTAATGTTTCAAATGAACAGGCTGAAGGTTTATGAAATTTACTTACTATTTTGTTTTGAGTTAAGTAGTTTGCTAACTCTCCAAATTTATTAATTGGAAATTTATGATCATCGCCAATTTTGGCAAAATAATCTTCATGATTAACAACAGGGAGATCCATTTTTACTCTAGAACTCTGATAGGCTTTCCATTTACACAAGCCTCTAGTCCTTCAATCATTTGGTTATAAAAAATGCTATAATTTTCAGCTGTTACATAGCCTATGTGAGGAGTAAGCAAGGCGTTTGGTAAAAATCTAAGTTTGTTATTCTCTGGTAGTGGTTCTTTGTCATAAACATCTATTCCAGCTCCTGCAATTACATTTGTTGACAATGCAATAATTAAATCATCCTCATTAACAATAGGTCCACGAGATGTGTTTATCAAAAATGCTGTTTTTTTCATTTTATCAAATTCTTTTATGGTAATACAGTCTTTGTATCTTTCACCTCCTTGAACATGAATTGAAAGCACATCTGAATTTGTAATTAAGTCATCTTTACTACAAGGGAGCACATCTAATTCTTTGCACTTATCTAAGCTTAAGTTTTCACTCCAGGCCATTACTTGCATTCCAAATGCTTTTCCAATTTTTGCAACTTCTGTACCTACTCTACCTAGACCAATTAAACCTAAGATTTTTCCTTTCAATTCTACTCCAATTGTAGTTTGCCAATACCCTTGATACATATTGTCAAACTCTTCTTTAAAATTTCTAGCTAAACCAAGAATTAGTGCCCATGTTAATTCAGGTGTTGGGTTTAAATTTATATCTGTACCACAAACAATAATTTTTCTTTTCTTTGCAGCCTCTAAATCAATAGATTTGTTTCGTAATCCACTTGTTATAACAAATTTTAATTCATTTAAATTATCAATTAAATTTTTTGTAATTGGAGTTCTTTCTCTCATTATTAATAAAGCTTCAAAATCAGCTAACTGATCAATTGCATCAGCCTCGTCTAAAAAAGTTTCACTAAAAATCTTAAACTCATATTTCCCAGATAGTTTTTCTAAATCTACAAACTGTTGAGCAACGTTTTGGTAATCATCTAATATAGCAACTTTAAGCATTTTTAACTTTCTTATTTGATAACAATATTCCTGTAATAATAAAACAAGCGCCTAAAATATGATAAAACATAAATTTTTCACTAAAAAAAATCATTGCCATAATTGCGCTTAATATTGGCATTAAGTGTAAAAAAACACCAGAGCGATTAGCGCCAATCATGGATATTCCTTTTATCCATAAAAGAAAAGATGCCAAACCTGGAAACAAAACTACATAGGATAAAATTAAAATAAAAGGTAGTTCTAAATTAATTCTAAAGCCAATTTGATATTCAATAAAATAAACTGGTATTAAAAATACTAAACCAAAAGTAATTACTACTTGAAGTAATGATATTTGAGATAACTCATATTGTTTTCCCTTTAATAAAGTTGAATATAATGCCCATGAAAACATTGCTATAACCATGGTTATGTCCCCTTTATTAAAATCTAAATTTTTTAATATCTCTATATTTGCTTTAGTTATAATCATGATCACACCTGCAAAAGAAAATACTACCCCTATAATTTGAAAAATATTTGTCTTTTCAATTTTTAAAATTGAAGAAAACAACATGATCATCACAGGTATAGTTGAAATCATTAAAACTCCACTAATCACCTGAGTAAAATTTAATGAATAATAAACAATTGAATTAAATACCGTTATACTAGTAACTCCCAAAACAATAAAAAGTTTATAGTTTTTAATTATATAATTTCTTTTCTCTAATATTTCAGGAATTGTAAAAGGTGCTAAAATTAACCAAGCAAAAAGCCATCGATAAAAATTTAATGAAAAAGGAGGAACTTCATAAAAACTTGCAAGTTTACCTACAACAAAATTTCCTGCCCAAAAAGTTACTGTTAAAAATAGATATAAATAAGCTAAAAAATTGTTATCTTTAGTCACTTAACTAAATCTAAGCGAACTATAAGGTTTTAAATCTAAATTTGTATTTTCGTTCGCTATCATCCCTGAAACAATCTTTCCAGAAATTGGACCTAAAGTCCATCCTAAATGATGATGCCCAAAACAATAATAAATATTTTTGTAATTTTTTGATGGCCCCATAACAGGTAAAAAATCTGGTAAAGTTGGTCTAAATCCTAGCCACTCATCCTCATGCTCAGGTAAATCACCAAGCATATATTTTGCGTTATTGATCAGATTTTTAACTCTTGATTTAGATAATGGATTATCTAATCCACCAAATTCTACAGTTCCAACTACCCTTAAACCCTGTTCCATCGGTGTAATTCCAAATCCACGGTTGGAAAATATTACAGGTCTACTTAATAAATGATCACAATTTTTAAAATGAACATGATATCCACGCTCAGTATCTAAAGGAATTCTTTCACCAAGATTATCTGTTAATTTTTTTGAAAAGGCTCCACAAGCTATTACTGCTTTATCAAAAACATAACTTTGAGTTTCAGTTTTAAAAACTGGTTTTTCTTCATCAAAACTAATATCTTTAATATTTACTTTATTAAATTTTCCACCTTTTTTTATAAATAAATCAAATAGTTTTAAAAGAATTCTTTTCGGATTTCTTGCGTGTCTTGCATAGGGATAATAAACACCTGCATGGTAAAATGGTTTTATATGTGGTTCAAGATCGTGTATTTCAGCTTTTGTAACTAATTGTTGTTCAACACCCAACTCTTCTCTTACTTTAATTTCTAATTCTCTACTTTTTAAATCTTTATCGTTCCATATATAAAGAATTCCTTTGTTTTCAACCAAACCTTCCAAGTGTACCTCTTCAAATAATTCATCATATGCAGGTAAAGCTAGATCTAAAATTTGATGCATATTTTTAGCAGTATGCATCATCTTAGTTTTAGTTGTATTCATTATAAATTTTATAAACCAAGGAATCATTTTGGGAACATAATTCCATTTTAAAGCAAGTGGACCTGAAGAACTAAGCAACATTGCAGGCACATCTGCTAGAACATCAGTTCTGTTTAAAGAAAGAGACGCATATGGTGAAAAGTGACCTGCATTACCATAAGAGGCGGCTTGGCTACCTGGGTTATCTCTATCAAAGATAGTTACATCGAAACCTTTTTTTTGAAGAAACAAAGCATTAGATACACCTTGAATACCAGCTCCAACTATTCCTACTTTAAGATTTTTATTCATGAAATTGTTATACAAGTAAAAATTAATTTATCAGAGTGACAAATTATGCAAATTTAAATTTTATTATGCAATCATTTGTTTATGATTGATTTTAGCACTCAAAACTATGCCAAAGCCAATCATTGTAGCCAACATTGAGGAACCTCCATAGGACATGATAGGTAAAGGAGAACCAACTATAGGTAGCAGACCCAAAACCATAGATAAATTTACTACAATATAAATAAAAATTGCAAAAGCATAACCAAAACAAAAAAGTCTAGCAAAATTGCTTCTCGAAATTGCTCCTATTCTTATAATTCTAAAAATTATTATTGAGTATAATATCAAAAGAACAACTGAGCCTATAAAACCAAACTCTTCTGAAAATAAAGTGAATATAAAATCTGTATGTTTTTCAGGTAAAAAATCTAAGTAGCTCTGAGTTCCTTTTAAAAAACCTTTTCCATTAAGACCACCTGAACCAATAGCTATTTTTGACTGTATAATTTGATATCCAGCGCCCAAAGGATCTCTATCTGGATCTAAAAAAGTTAATATTCTTAATTTTTGATATGGTTTAAGAAATGAGATTATAAATGGAAGCGAAATTAAGAAAGTAATAAATGAGTATATAAAATATTTAATTTTCATACCTCCTAACCACAATATAATTAATCCACTTAAGGCAATTAATATAGATGTACCAAGATCAGGTTGAGCAATTACAAAAATTATTGGAATTATTATAATCGATAACACAATTGTTATACTAGTAAATGAATTAACATTTTCTATTTTTACTCTATGAAAGTATTTTGCAAGACACATTATGATTGCTATTTTCATAAGTTCTGAAGGTTGCAGAACAAATAAATAAAGATCCATCCATCTTTGTGAACCAGAGGACTTTAGTCCAAAAAATGAAACATAAATTAATAAAAGTATTACTATAAAATAGATTATATAAGAAAAGTTATGCCAAAATTTTATATTAAAGAAAGCCACAAAAATCATTAAAGGAAAAAAAACTGCAAGTTTTACAAAATGATTTTTTGTATGAAAAAGTATTTCACCACCATCTGTAGAATACATAACAAAAACACTTAATACAGAAAGAAGAATAACAGAAATCAATAATATATAGTCTAGGTTTTTTATTTTTTGAAATAATGTAATCTCATTATTCAATCTATCGTGCTGAAACATTTAAACAGTAATCCTCTCAAAATTTGATTGTTTATTTCTTAAATCATGTCTGTCGATTATTAATTTAAATAATTTTTTTGCAATTGGTGCTGCCGCCTTACTTCCTGAACCACCATGCTCAACAATTATACTTAGCGCATATCTTGGTTTAACATATGGGCCATAAGCAACATACAAAGCATGATCTCTATCTTTGTATGGTATTTGCTCTAATTCTAAATCCAATTCCCTCTCTCTTTTGCTAATTCTCTTTACCTGAGCTGTTCCTGTTTTTCCTGCAAATTGATATTTAGGATCATCAATTCTTGATTTATAAGAAGTTCCAAATCTTTCATTGGTTGAAGCGAACATTGCTTCTTGAATAATTTTAATATTTTTTTGGTTTTTAAATAACTTTTTGTCTAACAATTCCTCAGAGTCGGTATCAAATAATAACCCACTTTCCATTGATTGTTTTGCGTCTTCATAAGAAATTGGATTACTATCCACTATTATTTTCGGTTTTACAGAAAAGCCTCCATTTGCAATTTGTGCAGTCATCATACAAAGTTGTAAAGGAGTTGTTTGTATATATCCTTGACCAATACCTGTTATTAAGGTTTCCCCTAATACCCAACCTTTACCAAGATTATTTTTTTTCCATTTTGTATTCGGAAATAATCCTTTTTTTTTCAGTATCAAAATAATCGCCAAGTACTTTTTTACCTAAACCAAATTTTTCAGCTGTAATGTTTAATCTATCAACACCTAATAACCTAGCTACCTCATAAAAATATGTATCACAAGATTGTTTCATTGCATTTTTCAAACTAACCCAGCCATGTCCCTTTTCCTTCCAACAATGAAATGTTTGTCCATATAACTCCATTTTTCCTGTGCATTTAACTTTAAACTTTGTATCTATTACTTTGTTTTCTAAAGCTGAAAGCGCAACGATAGGTTTTATTGTTGAACCTGGTGAGTATAGACCTGAAAGAGTTTTGTTTATTAATGGTTTTAATGGATTATTTCTAATTAATTGCCACTCATCTTGACTTATTCCGAATAAAAATAAATTTGGATTATAAGATGGAGATGAATACATTGCTATTATATCTCCAGTATAGATATCCATTACACTTATAGATCCTGCTTTTTGATTTAACAATTCCCCACAAGCTTTTTGTATTTCCGTATCTACAGTTAAACGTATTTTTGATCCTTGCTCACCTTTTTGATGCTCGAGTTGATTAATTCTTTTACCGTAAGCATTTACTTCATATCTTTGAATAGCATTTGTTCCAATTAAATGATTTTCAAGTCTTTTCTCTAAGCCTAGTTTTCCAATTTTCATTCCTGGTACAAATCTTTCTTGGATAATTTCATTTTCTAAAATTTCTTGTTCATTTGGTTGACTCACATATCCAAGAATATGTGTGTATACATCATTAAATGGATAGTTTCTGGAGATTGTCATTACTGGTTTAACACCAACAAGATCGTATAAATAATTATTAATTTTTACAAATTGACTCCAGCTTAAGTTTTCAGAAACAATAATACTGTCCCACGGTTTTAGCTCTGCTTTTAATTTATTTATTCTTGCAATTCTTTTGTCACTTAGATTTAAAAGATTTTTCAATCTAACTAGTAAATAATTGAAATTCTCAACTTGCTCTGGAATTATATGTAATTGATAAACTTTTAAATTCCCTGCAATTACATTTCCAAAATAATCAACAATATTTCCCCTTGTAGGTGGGAGTTTCCATTCTCTAATTCTATTTTTATCTGAAAGTGTTAAATATTTTTTATTTTCTTTTATTTGAAGAGAAAATAAACGAGCAACGATACCAACAAAAACTACTACTTTTGCTGCTCCGATTATGAACATCCTTCTATTAATTACATC
>CACAIU010000021.1 GCA_902532645.1 uncultured Pelagibacteraceae bacterium
ATCAAAATTAATAACAATAAAAATGAATAAAGAAAGAAAATTAGATTTACCTTTTTTAAAATGGAAAAAAAATTTCATAAAAAAATATAAAATAATTAATTCAAAAAAGTTATTTGAAATCTCACGTAATAATCATGATATTGCTAGAGGCTATGATATAAAATTTAAAATTAATTCTTCAAAAATTATTGAAAGATACATAATAATCCAAGGTTTGTCGGTTCAAATCATACCTTTAATATTTTGTACTACCGATAAAAAGTATTACACAATACTAGTTAAACAAATACGAGTTGGTGCTCAAAAAAGTATTTGTGAATTTCCAAGTGGTGCTTTAAATCCAAAAGATAAAAGTTATAAAACTGCTGCATTAAGAGAATTAGAAGAAGAATTAAATTTAAATATTGACCCAAAAAAACTATTTAAATTATCAACCAAGCCTGTAATTATGCAGCCTGTAAATAGTTATCTTAAATGTCAATTTTTTTATTTCAAATTAAAAAAGTCTTTAAAACAGTTAAAAAAACTTAATAATATTAAAACTGGTGTTGAAAAACAAAATGAATTTTGTATTTCTAAAGTAATTAAATTAAAAAAAATAGATAATTTAATGAATGATAGCTCATTAATTGGAATGAGGTTGTTAGAAAAAAAAATAAGATTTAATAAAAAAAATTTGTGAGACAAAAAGTAATTATTTTAGGATCGACAGGTTTCATAGGGAAAAACCTAGTAGAATTTTTTGCAAAAAAAAAAAATTATATTGTTTATGGAACCTATAACAAAACAAAACCAAAAAAAATTAAAAATGCCAAATTTATAAAATGCAATCTACTTGATCAGAAAAAAGTTAATCATATTCTAAAAAACATAGATATAGTAATAATTGCAGCTGCAACAACATCTGGTGCAAAAGATATAGTTGAAAGACCTTATATACATGTAACTGATAATGCAATTATGAATTCTATAATAACTAGATCAGCATATGACAACAGATGTAATCATGTAATTTTTTTAAGCTGTACTGTAATGTATCATTCATCGAAAAAAAGTATCAAAGAAACAGATTTAAATTTAAATAAAGATTTTTATCCAAATTACTTTGGAGGAGCGTGGATGAAAGTATTTTCAGAAAAAATGTCTGAATTTTATTCAAGACTTGGAAGAAACAAGTATACAATAGTTAGACATTCAAATGTTTATGGACCACATGATAAATTTGATCTTAAAAAATCTCATGTGTTTGGAGCAACGATTACGAAAGTTGCTACATCAAAAGCAGGTGTTATAGATATTTGGGGGCATGGAAAAGAAAAACGCGATTTTATTTTTATTTGGGATCTATGTAATTTCATTTATCTTGCAATAAAAAAACAAAAACATGTTTTTGAAATATTTAATGTGGGAAATGGTAATTTAATATCTATCAATGATTTAGTTAAAAAAATAGGGAAGTACCTTGGAAAAAAAATAATTTTAAAACATGATTTATCTAAAAAAAGTTTAGATACAAACGTAAAGCTTAACTGCAATAAGGCAAAAAAATTACTTGGATGGAAAATTAAAAACTCATTAGATGATGGAATAAAAAAAACTTTAATTTGGTACAAAAAGAATATATGAGGAGAGTTTAAAAATTATGAAAAAAGCACTAATTTTAACAGGAAAATTTGTACAAGATCATGAATTTATATATCCTTTTTATAGATTGCTTGAAGATGAATTTGAGGTGGATATTGGAATAAATGAAGATGAAATGGTTAAAGGTATATTGGGAACAGATATTCCATCAAATAAAAATCATCCAATAACTAAAATTTCTGAAATTAATAGCAAAAATTATAATCTTCTAATAATTCCGGGTGGTGTAAAATCAATGGAAAAAGTGAGACAAAACAAAAGAATAATTGAAATTATAAGCGAGTTTGACAAAGAAAAAAAAACAATTGGGTGTATATGCTCAGGAGTTCAATTATTAATATCTGCGAAAATTGTTAAAAATAGAAAAATTTCTGGCTATTATGCTCTAGAGGATGACATTACAAATGCTGGTGCTATATACACAGATCTAACTTCAGTGATTGATGATAATATAGTAACAACTGCGCATTATAAAGATCTTGGACCTTGGATGAAATCTGTTTTAGAAAATTTCTATAATAGAAATCAGAATGCAAAATAATACAAAAATAAATTTTAAAAACTATTTGGTTAAAAAACCATGGGGATGCGAACATATTGCATATCAAAATGATGTATGTTGTGTGGGTCTCTTGAAAATAGATTATAATCAAGAAACCTCTTTGCACTGTCATCCAAATAAAAAAACTGGTCTCATAGTTGTTGAGGGGGAAGTGCAAATTGAGCTTGGATTTTATGATACTAAAATTCTTAAAGCTCCATCTAAAATAATGATAAGACCGGGATTATTTCATTCTACAAAATGTATTTCAAAATCTGGATGTGTGATTCTTGAGGTCGAGAACCCTGTAGATAAAAATGATTTGGTGAGATTTAAAGATCAATATGGAAGAGAACAAAAACCTTATGAAGGTATGGAAAATATGAGAAAGATCACCCCTCATGAATTAGTTTTTAATGAACCTCTTGATGAGAATGGAAGTGAATTTAAATTTGAAAATGTAAGTGTCTCAATTGAAAATCATAAAGATATTAAAAATATTATTAATGAAGATTCTGAAACAATTTTTGCAATAGTTGAAAGAGGTATGGTTGATATAAATAAAAACTATGTTTTGTCTGTTGGTGATATTGTTAGAAAAGATACAATTCAAAAGTTATCTGAGTCATTTAAAATTAATGATTACATGAAATTTATTAAAATAAAAAAAAATGAAAATAAACAAATTTGATATTGAGACTTTTAAAATAGCCTCATTATGTAGAAATTTTGAAATAAAGGTTTTTGAGGCTATAAGAAATAAAAAAATTAAAATACCTGTGTATCTATCTGGTGGTCAAGAATATATATCGGCGACGCTCTCAAATATAATTAAAAATAATCTTAAAATAAAACCACTAATATTTGCTCAACATAGATGTCACTCAACTTATTTATCTTTTGGAGGAGATAAAATTAAATTAATTAAAGAATTATTAGGAATTAAAGGCGGCTGTACAAATTCTATGGGTGGATCTGCTTCAATACATTCAAAAGAAATAAATATGTTTGGACATGATGGGCATATGGGGACTCAAGTCCCAATAGGTATAGGTGCATGTTTTACCTCAAAAAAACCAACTATAATCTTTATGGGAGATGCTGCTGCTGAGGAAGATTATGTACTTGGAGCTTTAGGATGGGCATCTACAAAGAAACTTCCTATATTATTTATTGTTGAGGATAACAATTTATCAATTCTTACTGAAAAAAAAATAAGAAGAAATTGGGATATGCATGATGTTGCAAGATCTTTTAAGATGAAAGGATATAATTTGAATGATAATCCTAAGGAAATTTTTAAATATAAAAAATATTTTTTCAAAGAACCAATGCTTCTAAATATAAACACAAATAGATTATTTTGGCATTCTGGGGCAGGTATTGATGACCCAAAAATTTTTGACAGATTTAAAAATGAGAAAAATAAAATTGGAAAAAAAGCAAAAATTTTAGATGAAAAAATAAAAAAAAATATCGATGAAATATGGAAAAAACAGTTAGAGAAACTATAAAAAACATAATCAAAAATCATCTTACAAAAAAAAGAGGTAAGGTTTTTGGGCAATGTCTGACTGCTGTGGGTTGGGTTGGTGGAACTTTACCTGAGTTATATGAAAAAGATGGGATGATTGAATTGTCTATGGCAGATGTTGCCGGAGGAGGTATTGTTGCTGGCTCTGCTTTAATGAAAGAAAAGCCCATCTATGTGATTAGATACCAAGGATTTAACTGGTACAATTGTCCAATGATAGTAAACTATGCAGCAAAAAGTAAGGAAATTTGGAATATACCCTGTCCAGTGTTTGTAAGAGGAATTGGAATGGAAGGCGGTATTGGACCAGTAGCAGGATCTTCACATCATTCTTTATATTACAGAATGCCTGGAGTCAAAATTGTGTCTCCAATGACCCCAATAGAGTATAAAAAAATTTACTCTGAATTTATGAAAGATGATGATGTTTATTATGTGTCTGAACATAGAGGAAGTTTTAATAATAAAAAAGAATTTCAAAATAATATAAGCAATAATAATGATTTAGTTATTATTGCAATCTCAATTACCAGATTTGCAGCAATCGAGGCAAAAAAGGTTTTAGAAAAAGAAGGTTATAAAATTGGATTAATTCATATTTTGTGGATAAAACCGTTAAAAATTTCTTCAAAAGGCTACAAAGCAATAAAAACGTCAAAAAAAGGAGCTCTTTTATTAGATGATGACTATGTTGATGGTATTTCAAACAGTATTGCAAATAAAATCAACATTAAAACTCAAAAAAAAATTGAAACAATGGGGTTAAAAAACAAAACTGCAGGAGCCCATAAAAATGTAGATAATTTACCTCCAAGCGTAAAAGAGATTGTTAATAAAGCAAAAAGGATTTTATCTGAAAAGTAGTTTTTACAATAAAAAAAAAATTTTAGTTGCAGGTGGTACTGGCTTAGTAGGTCAGCAGTTGGTTGCAAAATTAATTAATTTAGGAGCTAGAGTATTTGTTGCATCTAGAGATAAAAAACATTTAGTAAATAAAAAAGTTTCTAAATTTTATAATGATGATCTAACTATTTTGAAAAATTGTGTAAAAATTACAAAAAAAATTGATATTGTTTTTAATTTACTTGGAATAACTGGGTCACCAAAAACGAATATAGAGAACCCTGCAAGTTTTATGATGGGAAATTTAAATTTATCTTTACCTTTACTTGAGGCATCGAGAATTAACAAGGTTAAAAGATATCTTCTTACGAGTACTTATGGTGTTTATGGTCCAAGTAAATTAATGATAGAAGATGATGTTTGGAAAACATTCCCATCTGAACACGATAAATATGCAGGATGGGCAAAAAGAATAGCTGAGTTACAAATTGAAGCTTATAGAAAAGAGTATAACTTTGAGGGTTTATATGTGGTAAGACCTGGAAACATTTTTGGACCGTATGGAAACTTTAATCCTAAAAATTCGATGGTTGTATCCTCTATAATCAAAAGAGTGGTTGAAGGTGAAAATCCACTTATAGTTTGGGGAGATGGAACAGCAATTAGGGACTTCATCTTTTCAAAAGATGTAGCAGAAGGAATGTTGAAAGTTGTAAAAAAAAATATTCAAACCCCAATAAACCTGGGTAGTGGTAAAGGTTACAGTATTAAAACTTTAGTAAAAACAATTTGTAATTCTAAACATATAAAAAATAAAATTAAAATCATTTTTGACAAATCGAAACCCTCTGGAGACAAAATTAGGATTTTAGACGTAAGAAAAGCAAAAAAATATAAAGTATATAGTGTAACAAATTTTTCTAAAGCAATTGATGAAACTATTGAATGGTATAAAAAAAATAAGAAAATCTCAAAATTAAGATATAATTTCTTCAAATGAGTTATATTCATAAAACTTTGAGTATTGAAAACGTGGGCAAGGCAAATTACGTACTTAAAGTAGAGAAAAAAGATGTAAAATTTAAAGCTGGGCAATTTTTTAGTGTAGGTATTCCTAATTTGATCATAAATAGAGAATATTCTGTCTGCTCTGGTGAAAAAGAAAATCAATTAGAATTTTTAATAAGAGAAATTGATGAAGGTATACTTAGTAAACAGTTAAGAAATCTTAAGGTAAATGATCCAGTTAAAATACTTGGTCCTTATGGAAATTTTTATATAAAAAATTTTGATTTAAAAAAGAATTATATTTTTATTGCTTCTGGCACTGGTATCTCTCCATTTATGTCACTGATAAAGACTAATCCAAGTTTAAATTATAAATTATTTCATGGAATTAGATATATAGAAGATAGTATAAATAACCTCATAAATGATAGATATTTAAGATTTATTTCAAGAGAAAAAAAAGATATTAAAAATTGTTTCCATGGAAGAATAACAGAACATTTAAATTTTTTGGAAAATGAGAACAAGGATAGTTTTGTTTTTTTATGTGGTAATAGTGCAATGGTAACTGAAGTTTATGACAAATTAATAAATTTGAATTTTAAATCAAAAAATATATTTACGGAGATTTTTTTTTAATGAAAGTTTCAATTAGTTATCCTCCTATCATAAATAAACTAGGACAAAAAGCAATGGTATCTCAAAATAGAAATGTTCAATATTTTTCCATTCCTACATATTTGTTACCAGTTGTGCATGCTCAAGCAGCATCAATGCTACATGAAAAAAAAGGTATTGAAGTCACATGGGATGATGGCAATGCAATGTTAAAATCTTATGATGAGTGGTTTGAAGGACTTGTAAAAACAAAACCTGACATAATTGTTTTAGAGGGAACTACACCAGTTATGAAGTTTATTTGGAATACAATAAACAAATTAAAAGAAAAACTAAATCATACTTTGATTATTTTAACTGGTTATCACTCAATGAAAAAAGCTGAAGAAAGTTTTAACAATTCAAAAGTTGATATAGTTTTTTTAAGCAACCATATTGACTTTGTTTTAAATAATCTAATAGATGAACTAAATAATGCTGATAATTTTTTAAATATAGAAAATCTAACAACGAATGGAATAGCTTACAAACGAAAAGATGGTTCTATATCAAATAATTTTTCTTTCAAAAAAATTGAAAAAATTTCCAATTCTAAAATTATCAATAGGGATTTGGTCAAATGGAAAAATTATGCCTTTGAAAATGGTAATTTTTTACAAACACCAGGAACATATGCAACAAGTGTAATAAGAGATTGTACTTTTGGAAAGTGTAGTTTTTGCAGATATAATGGACCAGAACTATCATTTTCCATTATGGATGTTAAAAAAAGTGTAGATGAGTATGAAAATTTAATAAATAATTATAATGTAAAAGAAATTTTTGACGACTCAGGTGTCTGGTATAGGGGAAATGATGCAAGAAATTTTGCAAAAGAAATTATTAAAAGAGGATTGCATACAAAAAATTGTTACTTTGGATTTAATACGAGATTTGAATATCTAGATGAAGATACAATCAAACTACTAGCTAAGGCTAATTTTAGATTTGTGCTAATTGGTCTAGAATCTGGGAGTAATGACACCTTAGTTAATCTTAGAAAGGGTTATACTGTAGAAACAGTTAAAGAAACTTTAAGGTTATTAACAAAATATGGGTTGCATCCACATTTAACAATTATGGTAGGATATTATTGGGAAACTGAAGAAATGTTAAATGATACCGTAAAATTTGTAAGAGAACTGATGCTAAAAGGTTATGCAAGAACCCTCCAAGTGACATTGTGCACGCCACTAGATTATACTCCATACCATCAAGAATGTATTGATAAAAATTTATTACTTACAGAAAATTATGACGACCATGATATGAGTAAATTAATTGTTAAAACTCCTATTAGTCACGAAGTTTATTATGAGGCAGTTAGAAAAATGTATTTAATTGCTATACATCCTTTGTTTTTAATTAGACAAATAATGTTTTTATTTTCATTCAGAAAAAGAGATTGGCAATTTTTATTTACTTATGGTGTCAGAGCTCTAAGAAGAGTTAGGCAGCATATTTTTAATTTAACTAAAGCAAATAAAAAAATAAATTAGAAATTTATGTTTTATATAATTGTACCTTGCCATAATGAAGAGAACAATATTCAAAATTTTATTTCAGAAATTGAGAAAACTTTAAAAACAAACAATATTTATAAAATTTTATTTATCGATGACGGGAGTGAAGATAAAACCTGGGATAAAATAAACTTAAACTTTAATAAAAATAAAAGAATATCAGGTATTAAATTATCGAAAAATTTTGGTAAAGAATCTGCAATAGAGGCAGGTTTAAATAAAATTAATAATGATGATGAGTATCATTTTGCAATAATAATAGATGCAGATTTACAACACCCAATTTCTAAAATACCAGAAATGATATCTGAATGGAAAAAAAATTATAAAATTGTGACAACTTTTAAAGAAAATAACGTCGAAAACATATTTAGAAAGTTTGGATCTGATTTATTTTATTCAATAATGTCAAAGTATAGTGATGTTAAATTTGTTACAAAAAATACAGATTTTATGCTTTTAGATAAAAGTATAGTAAAAGTATTTAACAAATTACCTGAAAAAAATAAATTTTTAAAAGTTTTTGCAAATTGGACAGGCTTTAAAAATAAATCGATAGGTATAAAAATTAATCCAAGAGAAAGTGGTACAAGTAAATATAATTTTGTAAACTTATTTAGAACTGCAATCAACGCAATAACGTCATTTTCACTAATGCCTATTAAAATTGTTGGTTACCTAGGACTAATTATGTCAGTTTTGTCAATAATACTTTTGCCTATTTTAATAATTTTAAATATTATTGGATTTACTCCAATATCAGTTCAGACTTTGATAATAATTTTTAATGTTTTTTTAACGGGTATTATATTGAGTGCTATTGGTCTTTTAGGGATTTACATCTCAAGAATACACGAAAATACTATCAAAAGGCCAAGTTTTATAATTGAAGATGAAAAAATACAGTGAAAATAAAAATTTATTTATCCATGATTACTTTCAAAACTTTGGTGGTGGAGAAAGATTAATTTTAACTTTAATTAGAAAAAAAGATAAATTAGTTACTAGTTTTATAGTTGCAAAATTAAAATATTTTTTAAAAGGAAAAAATATTTATTCATTACAAAATAGTAAGGGGAGAAAATTATTTTTGTTAAAATTTTTTACTCCATTTTACTTCTATTCATATTTTCCAAACAAAAAGTACCTAAATGCTTTTGTAAGTGGTAATTATTCAATATTCTCTAATTTAAAAAAAATAAAAAATAAAATTTTTTATTGTCATTCTCTACCAAAAATTTTCTTTAGATATGAAAAATTCTATATTAATAAAAATTTTTTTTTAACATTTTTTTTAAAACTTTCAGGGAAGATATTTAAAAAAATTTATATAATAAAATTAAATCAGTTTGATTTTTTAATTGCAAACTCTTCTTTTACCAAAAAACGTCTAAAAAAATACTACAAAAAAAAAATTTATGTTGTTTATCCTCCAATTAAAAAATTTTATTCAAAAAGAAATATCATAAAAACGAAACCTTTTTTTTTATGCAATAATAGGCATGAAGTCGAAAAAAATATTGATAAAGTTATTAAAGTATTTAATAATATTACAAATTTTAATTTAATTATAACTTCACAAGGATCCCAAACGAAAATTTTAAAAAAACTATCTTTAAATAATAAAAGAATTAAATTTTTAGGGCTAGTTAATGATGTTAAATATAAAAAACTTATTAATTCTTGTGTTGCCACAATAAATGTTAGCAGAGAAGAAGATTTTGGTATGTCAGCTCTAGAAGGTATGTCTGCTGGAAAACCAGCAATTGTAATAAATAATGGTGGTTACTTAGAAACGTGTATAAAAAATTACAATAGCTTTATCATTAATAAAAATAATATTCATAATGATTTATTAAATCTTATTAAAAATTTTGACACTAGTTTAGCGAAAAAAATGTACAAAAATTGTATAATTACCTCGAAAAAGTTTAGTAAAGAAAATTTTCAAAAAAAAATAGAAAAGTTTTATTTAACTTGAAATTTTTTTAGCTTTTTCGCTCTCAATAATATCAACTAAGATATTATTTAAAGATTTTTTTAATTTCCAATTTTTATAATCTTTAATAAATTTTGAGTTATCCGTTATGTACCATATATGATCACCTGTTCTATTTTTCTTTAAAATTTCAAATTTAAATTTTTTTTTTGTTAAATCCTCCACTTTTTTAATTGCTTCTAAAACAGAACAACTATTTTTTCTACCTCCTCCAAGATTATAAATTTCTCCCGGTTTTGGATTTTTATAATATTCCCAAATAGCACTTACTAAATCATAACTATGAATATTATCTCTGACTTGTTTTCCCTTATATCCATAAATTTGGTATTTTTTATTTAAAATATTACATTTTACTAAATAGCTTAAAAAGCCATGCATTACGGCTCCCGAGTGCCCTGGTCCTGTTATACATCCTAGTCTAAATACTACCGTATTAAGCCCGAGATTTTTTCCAAATTCTTGGGTTAAAAGGTCTGCTGAGCATTTTGAAACTCCGAAAAAACTATGTACTGAATTATCTATTGTCATATTAGTATTAATTCCCTTAAAATATTTTGAATTAGACATAACATCAAATCTTGTTTTCTTTTCAATTAAATTCAATTTATTTGGGGAGTCGCCATAAACTTTGTTTGTTGAAATTTGAACAAAAGATGATTTAGGGCAATACTTTTTAAATAATTGAAGCAAATTCAATGTTCCCAAAGTATTTATCCTAAAATCTAAGGGAATATTTTTGATAGCCCAATCATGAGAAGGTTGTGCGGCACAATTAATTAAACATTTAATTTTTTTATTATATCTTTTAAATATTTTTTCTAATCCAGAATAATTAGTTATGTCCAGTCTATGATGATAATAATTTTTAATGTTGGCTTTTAAAAAATTTTCTGACCATTTTACTGACGCTGTTGGACCAAAAAATTTTTGTCTATAATTATTGTCAATTCCAATTATTTTAAATTTTTTTTGGTTAAAAAATTTTACTGCTTCTGCTCCAACTAATCCACATGAGCCTGTAATCAAAATATATTTCATTAAAAGTATTTCTCCAATTTTTTTTTATTTAATTTCATCCAGATATAAGTTTTTAAAAGTGTGTCATTCAAGTTACTCGAAGTTTTCCATTTGTAATATTTAAACAATTTTGCATTTGAGGATATATAGTAAGGGATATCGTATAAAGAGGTTTTTTTAATTTTATATATTTTGATGTGATTGTTTGTAATTTTCTCACACAAACGTGTAAGTAGCTTAAGGTTAAAAAAGTTCTTTTTTCCTCCACCAACACAAAATGTTTGATTATAAATTTTATTTATTTTATTAATTTGCAAATAAATTAATTCACAAAGATCATCAATATCAAGAACATCTCTAATTTGCTGCCCACTTCCTCTGAAACCAATATAATTTAAGGATTGCTTATTAAGGTGTTTCCACAACCAAAGACTAACTAATCCTTGTTCGACTTTTCCAAATTGCCATGGGCCTGAAGTCAAGCCTAGCCTATTAATAATAAATTCCATTTTATAGGCATAAGAAAATTCTTTAATAAGTTCTTCCGATGCAAATTTTGAAAAACCGTAAATTGTTTTTGCACCATCAGTAGAGGTTTTTTCGGTATATAACTTTTTATTTTTTAAATTAAAAAATTCATATGATTTTTTAATAGGATATATTCTACTTGAAGATAAAAAAATTATTTTTGATTTATTTTTTTTTGAAAATCTTAATAAATTCAAAGTCGTAATAAAATTATTTTGAATCACATCGGTAGGATCACGCGAGGATACTTCAACAGCTGGTTCAGCTGCACAATCAATTATTAGATCAGCTTTGAATTTTAATTTACTTAATTTTTTATAATCTTTTAAATCTATTCTTAAATTTTTAATTTTATATTTTTTCAAACGATTTTCATTTAGATGACAATATTTTTTTTTAAGTTTATCAATAGATAAAATACTAAAATTTTTTTTTTTTAGAAAAATAGATAAATTTGACCCTATAAACCCGCACCCACCTGCAATTAAAATTTTCATAAAAATACTAAAAATTTATAGCTTTTCTTTTTGCAGTTTTACCTGGAAAAAAATATTCACCTTTTACACCATAATTGAATGACAAAAGATGCCTGGAATTTTTTTTTGATTTATTTACATAAGATCCATGGACCAAATTTCCATTCATTATAAGATAATCACCGGCTTGAACCTCTAAATCTACTTTATTTTTGTCTGTCAACATCATATCTACTCTATTTCCAGGTTTTTGACCAATTTTAGCATGGTAACTATAATATTTTTTAAAATTTACTAATCCTTTTTTATGGGTTTCAGGAAACAAATATAAACATCCATTCTTTTTAGTAGCTTTATGTATAAACAAATTTGTTGTTACATAACTATGATTTTTCATTTTAGCATATGAATTATCTTGGTGGGGTACCCAACCAAGTTTTGCAAATTTTGTATTTGCATGTTTAAAAATAACCTGAGTCATAAGTCCAACAAATTTTTTTTTTATTAATTTTTCTAATATTCTTTTTACTCTTTTGCTAACTAAATAACTTCTATAAAAAGATGCTGTGTTAATTGCTTTTTCAATAAAATTTATTCTAGCATTAAAATTTTTTATTTTACTAATCTTTTCTATACTTTGACCAATTAGAAATTCTGCTCTATCAGGATTCATAATATTATGCCAACCTTTATCTGAGAATGAAGAGATAGATTGATCTAGCTCTCTCATTTCCTTTTTGCTAAAAGCATTTCTAAATACAATAAAGCCATTTTTATTATAAAAGTTAGAATGTTCTTTTGTTATATGAAATGAGTTATTTAATTTAAAAACTTGAAGTTTCATTGTATGCATTTTAATACATAATAATAATATTTAATCAACAAATAATTATGTTAAAACTTTAGTTAATTTTAAATCGATATAAAAATAAATGCAAAACTTATCTAAAATTGTTTCGGTTATTGTTCCGACTTATAATAGAGGATCATTTCTTCGAAAAAAAATTAGAGAATGTGAATTTTTAGAACAAAAGGGTTTCGATGTAGAATTTGTTTTTGTGGTTGAAGAAAATGATTTTAAATCTATACAAATTTTGAAACAATCTAATATTAAATCTATTAAATTAGCTTTTAATAATACTTTACCTGAATTTGCAGCAAGAACTGGTCTAAATAATAGCAGTTCAAAATATGCAATTTTTATGGGAGATGATGATTATTTTAATTTGAATACAGACAAAGAAATAGAAAATTTAAAATTTATTTTTGATGATTTAAAAAAAAATAATTATCCCTGGGCAATCGCACAATCAAGTTACGTAAACTCTAACGGTAAAAAAAATAGAATTTTAATGACTTTGATAAAAAAATTTTTGCTAAAAAACTACTCTAAGTATTTAATCTCTATCGTTAATTTTATAATGACCCCAGGTGTTTTTATAAAAAAAGATTTGGTTAGTGATGAAACCTATTTTGATCCAAATTTTAGGTATTCTCAAGATTATTTCACCTGGTTTAAATTTTCACGAAATTTTAAACCAAAAGTTTATGATTATGAAATATCTAGAGTTACTTTTGGTGATTATTCAATAAGTGGTTCTTTTAACTTTAGTAGATATATTGATTATTTTAAATATATATCCTCACGAACAAATAATTTAATTACAAATTTTTTTCAATTTATTTTTGTTTTTTATATCGCAACACACAACTTTATAAAAAAAGATTTAATTTGGAAAAGAAAAAATAAGTTTATTATTTATCCTGATGATAAGAAAAAAATAAAAATTCTTCATTTAACAAGATTTTTTGATACCCATTTTTTGGGTGGAATTGAAAGAGGAATAATTAATTCTAACATATTAGCTGAAAAATATAACGTCCAAAATGATATTTTAACCACTACTAAGACAAATGATACGTATCTTAAATATGAAGGGATGAATGTATATTTTTCAAAAGAAAATATTAGTATACAAAATAACGTTATATCCTTTGATTTTTTAAGAAAATTTTTAAAATTAAGAAAAAATTACGATTTTATAAATATACATTATCCCTGGCCATTTGCTGATTTGATTTGTGCTTTGTTTACATCAAATAAAGACAATATAATAGTTAGTTATCATGCTGATATAGTAAATAATAGTTTCTTAAGATCTATTTATTATTTTTTTTTAAAATATTTCAATACAAGAGTTAAATTAATAAATATTTCCTCAAAAACTTATGTTGAGAATTCAAAATGTAAAAATTTATTTCCTAAAAAAAAATTATTTATTCAAACACCTGGATATCCTGATTACAAAATAAATATTAATAATATAAGACCTTCTATAAAAAAAATTTTTAACAAAAAGGAAAAAATAATTTTTTTCATTGGTAGATATAGACATTATAAGGGCATAGAAAAACTTGAATTAGTCATAAAGCAAAACTACAACTGGAAATTTGTTATATTTAACAATAACATTAGTTTCTTTTTAAAATTAAATAAATTTAAAAACGTTAATTTTTTTTTTAATACTAACGAAGATGAAAAATTTTTTGCATTTAAAAATTCTTACGTACATCTATTTCCCTCAGACAATAAAGCTGAGAGTTTTGGATTAACCTTACTTGAAGCTCAAATTTCTGCATGTCCTTCAATAATTTATAATATCAAAACAGGTGTAAATGAAATAATAACAAATAATTTTAATGGTGTATGTATTGACAATTTAAATGAGTCATTAAGCGTATCTTTGAAAAAATTAATTGATGACGAAAATTTTAGAAATAAACTTTCTGAGAATACTAATGAAACTAAGAAAAAATTTTCACTAGATAATTACTCCTCGTATTATAGATATATTCAAAATTTATGTGAAGAGAAATTTAATAGTTAATATTTTCTAAATATTTGAGTTAAAAAATTTTTTCTTAAATTTTTTTAAATATTTTTTATCTGAATTTCTTAATCCCCATAATTTTGAATTTTTTGAAAGACTATTAAATTTATTTTTAAAAATAATTTCTTCTATTCTTTTTGATAAAATTTTAGAATTTTTAAAAACAAAACCAAACTTATTTTTTACCACCTCTTGTGCAAGTGGTGTATAGCCCTCTGTTAAAACTGGTAGTGCAAATTCAGCATACTGTCTAATTTTTAAACTATCGGAATAATCATAGTAATTATGTTTATTTGTTATTTTATAAGAAGTTATTCCTATTTTAGACTTATTTAAAAGTTTAGTTATTTGTTTTTCATTTTTTATCAGTCCAAGAAAAATAATATTTTTTTTTAAAAATTTTC
>CACAIU010000022.1 GCA_902532645.1 uncultured Pelagibacteraceae bacterium
ATGCTCCAGCTCTTGTTATACATAAATCTCCTTGATTTAAAACCTCGCTAAGATTGTGATCGAAACTGAAAACTCTACTTTCAATATTATTTTGAAAATAAAAATCTTTTAAAAAGTTTATATTTTTCTCACTTGTTTGATGAGTAATTACAAAAATATAAAAAACATTATTAATATTTTTGTTATTAATGGTCATTTATAAATATTTATATCAATTAAGCTTGCTTGACACCCCTAATTTGCTGAATATACTGCGAGCGATTAAAATTAAGCTATGCCAAAGACTGCTAAAGCAAAGAAAAAAGTATCAAAACCAAAAATTAAAGTTGCGAGCAAACCAAAACCAACTGCAGCTAAAGTTATTTCTAAAGGACCTGTAAAAATTTCAAAAACTTATGTTCCTAAAGATACTGAAAAATATATGTGTGAAAAACATAAAGTATATTTCAGAATGAGACTAACAGAATGGAAAAAGGAATTAATTAAAGCAAATAACGAAGCTCTTTATAATGGTGGTATGGATGACAATAATATTTCTGCAGATATTGTCGATCAAGCAAACTCATATATTGATAACAATGTAGAAATGAAAGCTATCAACAGACAGATCAAATTAATATCAGAAATTGATAAAGCATTGAGAAGAATTAGAGAAGACACTTATGGATTTTGTTTAGATACAGCAGAACCAATTGGGTTAAAAAGATTGATGGCAAGACCAGTTGCAAAATATACAATCGCTGCACAAGAAAAGCATGAAAAAGATGAGAAAGTTCATGCAGATGATTAAAAATAAAAAAAAATCATCTAAACAAAATTCAATATCATTCCTGTTTGCCAAGAAGTATATTTATTTTTACTACCCTTTTTTCTGGATTGTGTTGTTGTTATATTTGTTCTTAAAATGAATAAAAAATTAATATTAATAATTATTATTATTGTTGCTATTGAATTTTCAGGTTATGGAATTCTCAGTACACTATACAGATTGTTTGGATAAATTTTAAACTTTTGGAATTTTTGCCTCTTTATCCATAAAAGCGTATCCTTTAACTACAGCCTCACGTTCCGCTATTTCTTGATACCATCTAGATAAATTCTGATAATTTTTCAAACCAATATCATGCCACTCATGTCTCGCCATCCATGGCCAGGTTGCAATATCAGCAATTGTGTATTCAGGACCTGCAAGAAATTTAGATTCTTTTAACCTTGTATCCAATTCTCCATAAATTCTTTTAGTAATTTTAAAATATCTTTCTTCCCCAAATTCACTTTTGCCAGAATTATAGTGATGAAACTGATGATGCTGACCAATCATAGGACCTACAGTTCCCATTTGAGCCATTAACCATTGATTAATTACCAGTCTATCTTTTTCATTGTAAAGTTTTCCACTTTTATCTGCCAAGTACATTAATATAGCACCTGATTCGAAAATACTCTTTCTGCTATCATGATCAATAATCACAGGAATTTTTCCAAAAGGACTTAGCTTTATAAATTCTGGTTTGAATTGTTCATCTTTACCAATATCAACTTTGGTTACTTTGTATTCATACCCAATTTCTTCAAGCATGATGCTTATTTTCCATCCATTTGGAGTATTGGCAGAAAAAAGTTCTATCATTTTTTAATTCCAAGTCTTTCTTGTGCAGCTTTGGAAGTTGTCGTGAATTCAAATCTTAATTTCTCATCTGGTTTTGCATATTTAAAACAACCTCTTGCGGCTAACGCACCTTCATGAAAACCTGAAAGAATTAATTTTAATTTTCCTGGATAAGAACAAATATCACCTATAGCAAATATTCCATTAATATTTGTTTCAAAGTTTTCAGTATTTACCTGAACTGTTTTCTTATCAATATTTAATCCCCAATCTAAAATAGGACCAAGTTGCATAATTAAACCAAAAAAACCTAATACGTAATCAGATTTAATTTCTTTAATTTCTCCTTCATCATGTTTTATTTTTACTTTCTCAATATTTTTGTCTCCTAAAACTGAGTCCATTTGAAACTTTGTATATAAATTTAATTTTCCTTGTTCATTAAGCTTTTTTACTTTTTGGACACTTGCTTCTGCTCCGCTAAAACCATCTCTTCTGTGAATTAAATTTACTTTGGAGTTGTTTGATAATTCAATAGCCCAATCCAAAGCTGAATCTCCTCCTCCAAATATTGAAATAGTTTTGTCTTTAAATATTGATTTATCTTTAATTGAATAAAATAAAGATTTGCCCTCAAATTTTTCACACTCCTTCACTGAAAACTTCCTTGGCTCAAAAGAACCAACACCACCAGCAATAACAATTGCTGCAACATCAAATTCTTTTCCAGCAGAGGTTTTAACATGCCATCTGTTTTTATTTTTTTTTAATTCTTCTACTCTTTCATTTAAATGAAATTTAATATTGAAAGGTTTAATTTGCTTTAAAAGATTATTAGTTAACTCTTCACCAGTACACTCGGGTACTGCAGGAATATCATAAATAGGTTTATCTGGATAAAGTTCGATACATTGTCCTCCCGCTTTATCAAGATTATCTACTATCTCACAACTCAACCCTATAATTCCAAGTTGATGAGCACAAAATAAACCTGTTGGTCCTGCTCCAATAATTAATACATCTGTTTTATTCATTTAACCTTGCTTTGAAGGAATGTTTAATTCCAATCCATCCAACTCATCTGAGACAATTATTTGACAACTTAACCTGCTATTATTTTTTGGCTCATAAGCCATATCAAGCATATCTTCTTCACCATCTTCTTTAGCTGGAAGTTTATCTAACCATTGTTCTTTGACATAAACATGGCAAGTAGCACAAGCCATTCCTCCTCCACAATCAGCATCTATTCCTGGAATATCGTTTTGAATAGCACCTTCCATTACAGTTAATCCCTTTTGAACATCAACTGTATGAGTTTTATTATCGTGTGTGTGATATGTAATTTTTGCCATGCGTTATATATAGTTTCTTATCTAAATAGGACAAGTAAGTAAAATCATACTTGGTATTTTTTAAATATTCAGAGGTTCAGGTAGCTCTTTTTTTATGAAATAGCTTGTATCTTCTTTTTGTTTCATTAACGCAGGAATAATTTCTTTATAAGCGTCAATTAATCCATCATTTGGCTTAGGTAATTGATTTTTTATATGATGATGCAATTTATCCAAATTATATGATGGAACTGTTGGAAACATATGATGAGTTAAATGATATTCCATTTTCCAATATAAAAAACTTAGTATTGGATTTAAATACATTTCACGTGATGTAACTCTATGATCTTTAATGTTTCTTGCCAAACCTGCATGTTGAGTAAATGCAACAAGCTTGTGCAAAGTCTTTCCATAAAATTGTGGTAACAAAAAAATACAATAAAGGCATCCAAGAAGAAACTAGTATAGACCATAAAATAATTGAAAGCCAAATAGCAACATAAATTCTTGAAATTAAAATTGCTTTTGCTTGTGCATTCTCTGGAATGCTATCTTGCATAACTTTTGTTTTAATTCCTAGGGCATGTTGAATAATTTCAAAGGAAATATGCTTTTTAAAAAATACTAAATCTAAAAATGGAATTATATTTATAATTAATCTTTTTGGTGTTTCTTTTAAATCATTCCCATATTCAATTTCGTGATCAAAAGGATTTTCTGTTGAATAAGTGTTTCCATGATGTACGAAGTGTGTGTATCTCCATCTAGTTGGTTCAAAGTTAGACATGTAAGACGAGATGTAATAAAAAAATTCGTTTAAATATTTTGATTGAAAGGCAGTTTTATGTCCAGTCTCATGCCATAATGGATTAGAGAACGAATAGATATTTCCATAAACTAGAAACCAAAATACTGACCACCAAGTTCCCCAGGTTTTGTATGCTAAAATTCCTGTTACCAGTAACAGGCCAAAAAAAACAGCAACATGTTGAAGTCCTTTAAAATCAGATTTCTTTGAAAGCTCTTTAAGAACTTCTTTATCAATCTGGCATTTGTGCCATTTTTCTAATTTCATATCCATAGTTAAAAAATATGTATAGTTGTTATACATAATTTTAATAAAGGTAAAAAAAAAGGGCAAGTACATAATTGTACCTGCCCTTAATTTAAATTTTAGCTAATTACTTAGCTCTTCTTCCGCTTGAACTAGTTGCAGCAGCCCAGATTACTAGACCAAATGCAATTTTGTTAATGAAGTCAGCTAAGTTGTAAACAACGTTTAGTGAGTCAGCGTCTACACCACCAGTTAAGTAACCAAATACATAACCTAATGGGTAAATTGCCCAACCTACTGTAACGATCATTCTCATTGCTCCGAATGCAGTTACAAGAGCTTTGTTACCACTCTTCTGTGCAGCTTTACCAGCTTCACCTGAGAATACTTCATAAAGAATGTATACCCAACCTGCCATTCCGATGATGAAACCTAGTGTAGCATTAATGTATCCTGCTTCACCTAAGTATCCACCGATTAGCATTACTAATGAACCAATTAACAATCTCCAGAACATTCCAGAGTTTGCTTTGCCAATAGCTGCTAGAATTAAATAGAATTCTACCATCTGTAGTGGCACAGTGATTAACCAGTCAATGTATCTGTAAACAGTTGGTGAGTCACCAGTAGCAACCCATACTTCTCTCATGTACATGTAGTGTATGAATGCGATACCAGTTACTAGACCAGCAACAATAACTGATGTTCTCCAGCCTGATGCGACATTGCCCGCTTCCATGAAAAAGAAAGCAGTAGCTGCTAACATCCCCATAGAGATAACCCAGAATGAAATTCCTACGAAATCATCTTGGCTCAACATCGTTGCGTCTGCTGCAATAGCTATACCTGAAAAACCTATCAAGGCCATAGCTGCTAAAGCAAACAGTTTAAGTTTTTTCATAAAAAACTCCCTCTTCGTTAGTTTTTATTTTAGTTTATATAAACTAGACTTAAGTTGCCTTAAGCCAATTTCGCGGTTAATAGCAAATTAAAATAGTTTTATGAAGACTTAATTGTCACTAATAAGCATTGATTTTACTTAATTTTTAAAATTAAATACAATTTATAAGTTAAAAAATCAAAAAAAATAAGGAATTCGAATCAAATTTTTATGTCTTCTACATTCAATCAAATTTATGAAAATTCTATTAAAAATCCTGAAAAATTTTGGCAAGAGGCATCTGAAGACATCTTTTGGTATAAGAAACCAACTAAAATTTTAAATAAATCTAACCCACCTTTCTATAAATGGTTCGAAGATGGGGTCACAAACACCTGTTATAATGCTTTAGACATTCACATTGACCAAGGAAGAGGTCAAAAAACAGCTTTGATATATGATAGTCCCATCACTGGTAATAAAAGTCAGTTCACTTATGAAGAATTAAGGTCAAAAGTTTCTAAATTTGCTGGGGCATTGAAAGCTCAAGGGGCTAATAAAGGAGATCGAGTGATCATTTACATGCCAATGATCCCTGAAGCAGTGGTTGCTATGCTTGCTTGTGCTCGAATTGGCGCAATTCACTCAGTAGTATTTGGAGGCTTCGCCTCAAATGAGCTTGCCAGCAGAATAGATGATAGTAAAGCAAAATTATTAGTAACTGCTTCATGTGGTTTTGAGCCGGGAAGGACAGTTGAATACAAGCCTCTTGTTGATGAGGCAATAAAAATAGCCAATCACAAAATTGAAAAGATGATTTTGTTTCAAAGACCTGGTCATGAAGTTAAATTAAATGCTCCAAATGAGGTCAGCTGGGAAGAAGTGATCTCTAATGCAGAGGATGCAGATTGTGTTGAGATGAACTCCAATGAGTTTGCTTATATTTTGTATACATCAGGTACAACCGGAACCCCTAAAGGTATAGTAAGAGATATTGGAGGTCACATTGTTGCTCTTAAATGGACTATGAAAAATATCTATAACATAGATGCAGATGATATTTGGTGGTCTGCAAGTGATATTGGTTGGATTGTAGGACACTCCTATATTGTCTACGCTCCTTTATTTAAGGGATGCACAACAGTTTTATTTGAAGGTAAGCCAGTTGGAACTCCAGATGCTGGAGCTTTTTGGAAAATTATTTCAGATTATAAAGTGAAATCTCTTTTTACAGCACCAACAGCATTTAGGGCAATTAAGAAAGAAGATCCTGAGGGTAAATTTTTTTCTAAATATGATTTGAGTAGTTTTGAGAGCTTATTCCTTGCTGGAGAAAGAGCAGATCCAGATACTATAAAGTGGGCTGAGAATTTACTTAAAGTACCAGTCATTGATCATTGGTGGCAAACAGAGACTAGCTGGGCGATAAGCTCAAATTGCACTGGTATCGAAATGATGGAAACTAAATATGGCTCAGCCTGTAAAGCTGTACCTGGATATGATGTCAAAATCATTAAACCAGATCAATCTTTAGCTAAACCAAATGAAATGGGAGACATTGTTGTTAAATTACCTTTGCCTCCTGGCACTTTCCCAACATTATGGAATGCAGATCAAAGATATAAAGAAAACTATATGTCTAATTATGAGGGATTTTATCAAACATATGATGCGGGCCATATAGATGATGATGGTTATATTTGGATCATGTCTAGAACTGATGACATTATAAATGTAGCAGGTCATAGATTATCAACAGGTGCAATTGAGGAAGTATTATCCGAACATCAATCGGTTGCAGAATGTGCAGTGCTTGGAATTGCAGATAAATTAAAAGGTCAATTACCTATAGGATTAGTAGTTATAAAATCTGGTGTGGATAAAGATAATGAAACTATTTCAAAAGAATGTGTTCAGATGGTCAGGGATAAAATAGGCCCAGTTGCTGCATTTAAAGTTGTGATTGTCATTAAAAGATTGCCAAAAACAAGATCGGGTAAAATTTTAAGAGGAACAATAAGAAAAATTGCAGATGGTGTTGATTATAAAGTGCCACCTACAATTGATGATCCAGCAATATTGACAGAAATAAAAGAAGATTTAATTAAACATAAAATTTTAAACAATGGTTAAGACATATTTATTCCTTGCAGGTGCAGTATTTTTTGAAGTTGCTGGTACAATGTTATTACCTGTAACTCAAAATTTTACAAAACTAATCCCAACAGCTGCTCTTGCATTCTTTTATCTTTGTGCATTCTATCTTTTAACTTTTGTAGCAGACAAGATTCCTATCGCTATTATGTATGCAACATGGAGTGGTCTTGGAATTTTTACTATAGCAATCCTTGGATATATATTTTTTAAACAAACTTTGGCTTGGCAAGCAATAATGGGATTATTCTTAATAGTAATAGGTATAATTTTAGTAAACAGTTTTACTGGAAAGCTTAGCTAAACTGCAAAGGTGTTCCATCAGGATCGCCTAAAATTTTTCCATCCTGCATTTTTACTTTTCCTGCAATAATTGTATGTGTAGGTGTTCCTTTAAATTTAAATCCATTAAATGGTGACCATTTACATTTACTCTCTATATTTTCGTTTTTAATCTCAATAGTTTTGTTCATATCCACAATTGTAAAGTCTGCATCATAACCTTCTTTAATAAATCCTTTGTTTTTTATACCAAAAATCTTTACTGGATTTTCACAAACAAAGTTCATTAATTGGTTAAGAGATAATTTTCCATCATTGATGTGATTTAACATTACAGGCATTAAAGTTTGAACTCCTGGCATTCCTGAGGGCGTGTTTGGATATACCTTGTCTTTATTTTCTTTTAAGTGAGGGGCATGATCAGATCCAATAGTATCATTAAAGTTATTTCTCACCCCAAACCATAATCTATCATAATGAGATTTATCTCTTAATGGCGGGTTCATTTGAGCGTATGTTCCAAGCTTGTCATAACAATCTGGAGCATAAAGCGTTAAATGCTGAGGAGTGATTTCAAATGTAATGTTACCTTTGTGTTGAGATAGAAAATCAATTTCTTCTTTTGTAGTAATATGAAGTACATGAGCTTTTTTGTTGTGCTTTTCTGCAATACGAACAATTCTTCTAGTAGATGCTATTGCACATTCTGCACTTCTCCATATAGGATGCGTATGAACATCACCCTCTTTAATCAATTTTTTATTAACTTTTAAAATTGCTTCATCTTCAGAGTGAACTGCAACTACTTTTGAAGCATTTTGAAAAACTTTGTCTATATCATCCTCTTCAGCAACTAATAAATTACCAGTTGAAGATCCTGCAAAAAGCTTAATTCCACAACAACCCTCCAAACCCTCTAGACTTGCTAGGTCATCTGCATTGTCAGATGTTGCTCCAAAATAAAAAGCATAGTTGCAATACATTCTATTTTTAGCGAGATCTAATTTTCTTTGAAATTCCTTCATATTAGAAGTTGGTGGATTTGTATTGGGCATTTCAAATACACTTGTAATACCTCCAGCAATTGCTGCTCTACTTCCTGAATGAAGATCCTCAGTATCTGTTGATCCTGGTTCTCTAAAATGAGTTTGGGTATCTATGCAACCAGGTAATACTGTATGACCTTCTGCATTGATTGTCTCTTTTGCCTCTTCTGAAATTTGTCCAATCTGATGAATTTTTCCATCTTTTATAGCAACATCTACATCTTTTAATTCACCATCGATGTAACATTGTCCGTTTTTAATTATAAGATCTAACATTTTGAGAAATTGTTATTATATTACAATCTATAATTAATCAATTATGAATATAAAAAACGTTTATATTTTAGATGACAGAGCAATTCTTTATATTAATGGAGAAGATGCAAAAGAATTTCTTCAAAATCTCATCAGTAACGACATAAACAAAGTAAATGATGCAAATAGTTGTTTTAGTTCATTACTTACACCTCAAGGTAAATTTTTATATGAATTTATAATCGTAAAACATAAGTCTGGATATCTTTTGGATTGTGAAAAACCTCAGGCAGAAGATTTATTCAAACAATTATCCTTGTATAAACTTAGATCAAAAGTTGAAATTCTAAATTTAAGTAATGAATTTGTTGTAGCAGCATTTTCTCATGAAAAATTCTTAACTTTTGATGAAGCAAAAGATCAACCTGGATACACAATTAAATATAGAGAAGATCCAATATTTTTAGATCCAAGAAATAAGGATTTGGGTGCTAGATTAATTATTAATTTAGAAAAACTTTATTTATCTTTAAAAAAACTAGATCTTCACGATGCAAACCTGAAAGAATATTATTCATTAAGTCATAGCCTTGGAATAGTTCCAAAAGATTTAAATAAATTGAAAGACAAATTGTTTGGTATTGAATGTAATTTTGAGGAATTAAATGGAATTGATTTTAAAAAAGGCTGTTATGTTGGCCAAGAAAATACAGCGAGAATTAAATTAAAGAACAAGCTTTCAAAAAGATTGTTTCCAATAAATGTAATTAATGGAAAACTACACGAAGGTGAAAGTATTTATGATAATGAAATTGAAATAGGTAAGGTTTTGATTGATAGCGACTACCCTTTTGCATTAATTAAATACTTAAACGAAAACTTTGATGAAAAAGCAAATTTTAAAACTAGAGAAGCTTCAATAAACATCAATAAACCTAATTGGATAAAAAAATAAATTTCTTATTTAAATAAATAAACAATCATTAAAATGATAAACACTATAATAATCCAAATACTTAGATTTTTAAGAAATTGCTTCAATTGAGAATTTGATTGTAAAAAACTTGGTAGAACTAAAAGCAAAACACCAACCATAAATGTTACTGAAAGTAATTTATCCATCAAAAACTCCTATATAAAATTCACTTTGGTGCGGTCGGAGAGACTCGAACTCTCATGAGAATAACCTTTTAATAGCAAATTTAAATATTAATTTAATAATACAACCAAACTTGAGCGCAGTCTCAGCACACTGAGCTTATAAAAACATCATTAAAATTTTATATAGTATCCAGACTATACCAGCTCCTATGAGAACAAAAATTAATGCACCAATTCCCAACGCTGCGCCAATACCAGCTATCCACTTTAATAATTCTCTTCCATCATCTGTGAAAAATAAAAAATATAAAGCAACTGCACCTACTCCTATCCAAAATAATACTTTAACAATTATCCATAAAACTACAGCTGTCATTGGCTACTAGAATACATTGCATAAGCAAGAGCTACAAGTTCAATGGCTATAATCACTTCGAGCATAAATATTTATACTGGTGGCAGGAAATTAAAGAATATATTTAAACCAAAAACTAAAACACCATAAATAGCAAATTCAATTGCACCAACAATTGGTATAACAAAAAATTTATCAAAATTTTCGTGTTTTTCTGGAACTTTGACCTCTTCTTCAGGTTTTATTGTATTAACTGTAATGTGTCCCATGAGAAGAAAAACTACATAAAAATAAATTATTAAAAACCAACCAAAATCTAAATAAATTTTTCTTGCGATTTATAAGAAAAATAATGAAAGCAAAAAAGAAACTATTGCATTTTTAAATCTATAACCTTTCATTTAAAATTTTTCACATTCTCCGTTAGCTACAAATATTGCATCAGACATACCAAATATTCTTGATCGATGATAACCTAGTTTATCATCATTTATATAAAATCTAATAATAGATCCAATGTCATCAACATAAATCATCAAAACATCATTTCCAGTTTGTTTAAATTTATCCCCATCAACTATAACTTCTGATAGATCACTTTCGTTAAATTTAATATTAAATCTTTCTGGTTTAAATTTTTGTGTGTTTTTGTACTCACCATCCATACCAACAACCAAATCATCAATACAATACCAAACTACTTTTGCATTAGAACTTGTACTAAAAAATAAACTTAGAACTATGATCAATAAAATTCTCACCATGGGTTATTTATTTCGCCTCCCAATAATAAAAATAAAAAGAGTAATGCTAAACCAACAGGTATCATCCATTTAAAAATAAATTTTATTGTCTTCCAAATTAAACCCAACCACCAATCAACATATTTATCGGTTGCAATTTGATAATTTCTCTCAGCTTCTTTAGCTTGCTTTCTTCTTTTTTTATCTGGTGAAAAATCTGCAACAATACCTTCATATACTCTTGCAAAAATTAAAAACAAAACTGGTATACCAATAATCCAAAGTATTGTTGACATAGTTTTATTTTAACAAATCATAAACATTAAGTCTAAATTGTTTTGTTTAAAATTTTAAAAAACGAGCGTAATTTGAGCACAATTAGATCAAAAAATTTCAAATCTGTACAGCGTATTTCTACAATGTTATAGTTTGGAATGTCAGTTCTAACAGACTTATTAAGCAAAGCACCTCAATCTGTTAAGGATAAATATAAAATAAAAATAAGAGAAAAAGCGATTGAGAAAGTTAAAGAAAATTTAATCAAACATAATAAAACAATTGATGATTACACTGATGATGAAATGGGAGAGCTGATTGCTGCAGAGGAAGGAAATTTAAATGAAGATATTAAAAAAGGAATTTTAACAACTTTGCTTTTAGCAGCGGGAATTGAAATTGTTGCAGGCGGGTGATTAAAAAATTAAATCAATTAATTGCGCTAGCTTTAGGAACAAAGCTTATGATGTGGGCTATTCCTGACACAAAAAGATTTATAAAAGGTATCTTAATAGCCATAATAATAGT
>CACAIU010000023.1 GCA_902532645.1 uncultured Pelagibacteraceae bacterium
TGAAGTTCCTTTTCCTGTAGGAAGTAAAGTTGCAATACTAGAATACTCACCACCAAATTCCTCTGTACCATAAAATAATGTTTTTTGAATTTCACCTACAGCATCACACTGTCTAACACCTGGTTTAATTACTTCCATTGCAGTTTTCATTCCTTTTTCTGATATTTTTGCAGCAGATTTCATAAAACCAATTTCAGCATCAGATTTAACCAACCTTGCCCAATTAACTAAACGGTCACTATCCTTTATTTGTGCGTTTGGTAATCCCTGTTTAATTTTTTCATAACAGAATGCAGTAAAATAATGGGCATCCATTTCAACACCTATATTTAGTTTGTCCCACTCTCTCTCTTTAATTATTTCAACTAAATAATCATAAGGATGTTTCGGCCATTTATGAATGTAATTTTCATCGTAAACAATAACACTTTCGTTTTTTAAGTAAGTTGTAATATAAGCACCACCAGCATCCTGTGCTCTTACAAAACATAAAGGTTCATCTGCATTTATATGAACTATAGCACATTGGGCATAATAAAAGGACCATGCATCATAACCTGTTAAATAATTCATATTATTTGTATCATGTGAAATTAAAAGCTCGATGCCTTTTTCCTGCATCATTTTTTGAACTTTTTTTAATCTTTGTTTATATTCTTCTTTACTAAATGACATCAATTTACTTGGAATAATTTTCCAAACCCTTCAACTGAATTATTTTTTTTAATTTTTACAAGGGTATCCCAAATTAAAGCCTGATTACTTGATAAAACTATTGTATTTAATTTTTTTTCTAATTTGTCGATAATTTCTAGAACTGGTAAAGCAGTACATGAAACAAACAAAGCATCAGCACCCTTCAAGTCTATTTTTGATAATACTTCATACAAATAATCTTGATCGACCTTTCCAATGTCATAATCATCTTGAATATCAAAATAAGAATTGGATGTAACTTCAAAACCTTCACTTTTAAAATAATCTAAAACATCATCATTTAATTTTTTGATATAAGGTGTAAAAATTGAAACTTTATTAATATTTAATTTCTTTAAAGCTTGTATAGCTGCAGTGCTCGGAGTTGATACTTCTGCCATTGGTTTAGCAGCTTTAACTTTTTGTTCAATTGAATCATGTCCTGCTGCAATAGTACCTGAAGTGCATCCATAAACTACACAATCCAAATCTTGATCAGGTAAAATATCTTTTGTTACATCAGTAACTTTATTAGACATTTTGATGAGATTTTCTTTCGTGAGAGGGTTGTAGCACTCAATCCGGTTAACGAAAAAATCAATTTTCTTATCTTTAATTACATTTATAAAATCTTTCTCAATCATAAAGTCGCTTGCAAGAGCAATAAGACCAACTCGAGGATTAGATTTTCTAATGAACTTAGGATCTATTTTTGTTGAATTCATATTTTAAAAAGTGAATATATCATAAGTTCTTTAATAATCATTAATATTAAAATAGGCATGAATATAAAAGATACTTTCGTAGCATCCCTTGTGCCTATTTTTTTAGGCTTCGGTTTTGTAATTGCTAAACCAGCTTTTGAGTCCTTTCCTCCTATTCTTTTAATGGGTATAAGGTTTATGTTTGCTGCATCATTGTTGATTTGGTGGTTTCCAATTCCAAAAGGATATTTAAAAAGAATATTTGCTGCATCATTAGTAGCGAATACTCTGCAATATAGTATTACGTATTCTGGCTTAGATTTAATTGATGCTTCTGCAGCTGTTCTATTAGTTCAAACCGAAGTCCCGTTTGGAGTTATTTTCGCATACTTTATGCTTAAAGAAAAACCAACTATTAGAGCTTTGATTGGTATAGCTATCGCGTTCGGTGGTGTTTATATTTTAACTGGATCTCCTAACTTGGATGGAAAATTTATTGGAATTGGTCTTACAATTTTAGGATCTGCTATATGGGCTCTTGGACAAGTTATGGTTAAACCTTTAAGTAAAGAAATAAATCCTTTAGCTTTAGTTGCGTGGCTGGCATTATTCTCTGGACCAATTCTAGTAATGTTATCTGCAATAATTGACGGAAATACAATTAATTATTTAACAAATGCAAAAATTGATCATTGGATTATTGCGATTTATATTGGTTTCATCATGCAACCAATTACTTATGGTTGTTTCTATTACGTTTTAAAAAACAACCCACTTTATAAAGTTCTTCCTATTGTTACTATGGGTATCCCTCCAACAGGATTGTTAGCTGCAATTTTCCTTTTAGGTGAAAAACCAACTCCAGAATTATTTATAGGTGGGGCAATAATAATAGTGGGTGTAATTTTAATTGTATTTACAAAAAATAAAAAAGAAGAGGAAATAAAATGAAAATAGGTTTTATTGGATTAGGAAATGTAGGGGGTAAACTTGCTGGAAGTTTATTAAGAAATAATTTTGATGTTACTATTAGAGATATAGATGAAGGTTTAACTAATTCATTTAAAAAGCTTGGAGCTAAAATTGCAAAATCTCCTAAAGAATTAGCAGAACAATCTGATTTAATTATTACTTCTCTCCCTTCTCCAGAAGTTTCTGCAGAGGTTATGGAAAGTAAAGATGGAATTTTAAATGGTTTATCAGAAAATAAAATCTGGCTAGAAATGAGTACAACAGATGAAAGTGAAGTTAAGAGACTTGGTGAAAAAGTAATCTCGAAAAAAGCTGTCCCACTAGATGGGCCTGTCAGTGGAGGGTGTCATAGAGCAGCCACAGGTAATATTGCGATATTTGTAGGTGGAGAAAGAAAAGCTTTTGAAAAAATATTGCCTGCCTTAACTGTAATGGGTAGAAAAGTATTACATACTGGTAAATTAGGTAGTGCATCGGTTCTTAAAGTCATAACAAATTATTTAGCATCAGTTCATTTAGTGGCTTTAGGTGAAGCATGGACTGTTGCTAAAAAATCAAATTTAGATCTAAATAAAACATTTAAAGGTATAGAAGTTTCATCTGGAAATTCATTTGTTCATGAAACAGAAAGTCAGGTTATTTTGAATGGTTCTTATAATATTAATTTTACAATGGATCTTGTTTTGAAAGATACTAGTTTATTCGATAAGCTGGCTAAGAAATTAAATGCTCCTTTGGAAATTTCTCCAAAAATAGTCGAGATATTTAAAGATGGACAAAAAAAATATGGTTCAAGAGCATGGTCATCAATGATTGTAAAAAGAATGGAAGATTTAAATAAAATTGATTTTAGAGCCAAAGGTTTTCCTGATGAGCTTGTGGATAATGAACCAGAAGAAAAAGGCTATGAAATTTAATAAATATGCTAAGATTATTAAATGTTAGATAAAAGAAAATTTTACATTAATGGTAAATGGGTAGACCCAATTGAAAAAAATGACTTTGAGGTAATCAACCCTTGCAATGAAGATCCTTGTGCAATTATTTCATTAGGTTCAAAAAAAGACACAGATAATGCAGTTAAGGCTGCAAAAACTGCTTTTGAAACCTGGAAAGAAACTAGCAAAAAAAAAAGGTTAGAATTGCTCGAAAAATTGCTTGTAGTTTATAAAAAAAGATATGGAGAAATGGCAGAGGCTATTTCACTCGAAATGGGTGCGCCAATGGATTGGGCAACGGATGTTCAAACTGGATCTGGACAAACTCACTTAGAGGATTTTATTTTAAGACTTAAAGACTTTGAATTTGATGAATATTTCGATCAAAAATCTAATAACCACATTTGTTATGAACCAATTGGAGTATGCGGATTAATTACTCCATGGAATTGGCCAATCAACCAAATAGCTCTCAAAGTAGTTCCTGCCTTTGCAACTGGATGCACAATGATTCTAAAGCCATCAGAAATAGCACCACTTTCAGGAATGCTATTTGCAGAAATGATTGATGAAGTTGGTTTCCCCAAAGGAGTATTTAATCTGGTAAATGGAGATGGTGCAGGAGTTGGAACTCAAATATCTAGCCATCCCGATATTGATATGGTTTCTTTTACAGGTTCAACACATGCTGGAAGATTAATTTCAAAAAATGCAGCTGAAACTATAAAAAGAGTTTGCTTAGAACTTGGGGGCAAAGGAGGAAATATAGTTTTTGCTGATAGTTACAAAAATGCTGTTCGTGATGGCATAAGAAATGTAATGAGTAATTCTGGTCAATCTTGTGATGCGCCTACTAGAATGTTGGTAGAAAAATCTATTTACAAAAGAGCAGTTGAGGAGGCAGTTAATGAAGCAAATAAAATTAATGTAGATCAAGCCTCAAAGAAAGGGGATCACATAGGACCTGTAATATCTAAAACTCAATATGACAAGATCATCAATTTAATTGAAAGCGGAATTTCTGAAGGTGCAACGTTAGCAGCCGGTGGTCCAGAGTTACCTAGCGGATTAAATAAAGGTTATTTTATAAAACCAACAATTTTTACAAATGTTACAAACGACATGAGAATAGCTAAAGAAGAAATCTTTGGTCCTGTCCTTTCTATTATTCCGTTTGAAACTGAAGATGAAGCAGTAAACATTGTTAACGATACTTCTTATGGTTTGGGTAATTATTTACAGACAGAAGATAGAGAAAAAGCACATAGAGTTGCTAAAAAATTAAGATCTGGTTGTGTTTATATTAATGGCAATGCAGCTGATGCTGGAACCCCTTTTGGAGGTTACAGACAATCAGGAAATGGTAGAGAGGGCGGCGTTTGGGGTCTTGATGAGTATCTAGAAGTTAAAACTGTTACCGGATGGAAATAAAAATTTATGCATTTAATCCATCGTGGGATTATAAACAAAAAATATAAAGAAAACCTTTTAAATTCATTTAAACAATCATTTAAAAAAGGATTTGGAATAGAAACCGATATACACGCAACTAAAGATAATAAATTTGTCTGTTATCACGACTTCACTTTAACTAGGATTTTCAAAAAAAAACAAAGTGTTAAAAACTTAAATTATCAAAAGTTAAAAGAAATAAGTCTCAAACAAAATAAACCAATTCCCCTACTCCAAGATTTATTAAAGATATCAAAAAATAAATTCTACTTATTTATTGAAATTAAACCCAAATTCTCAACAAAATTGCTTAAAAAACTAATTAACGAAACATCTAAATATTCAAAATGTATATTTATTTCGTTTAAACATCAAAATATATTTAATCTTTTAAAACTAAATAAGAAAACAAAAGTGGGTTTATCTTTTTCACCACCAACAACTGTGAAATCAATAGTAAAAAAATCAATAATTAAAAATATAGATTGCTTAATTCTTGATAAATCATACATCAAAAACAAAAAAATTCAGAAACTAAAGATTAAAAAATATTTTTATACAATTAAAAATCATTCTGAATTCAAAAAATATAAAAAAAATAATCTTATATTCGAAAACTTATAATTTTTGCTTAAGATAATTTAATCTTCCAATTATCTCGTCTCTATCCATATAATACCCTTGAAGGTGCCTATGTCCTGAGTTTGGATCAAATTCCGTTCTGCCATGCAGTAGTCTTCTGTTATTAAATGAAAAAATATCACCTGGCTCTAATCTAAAATTAATTTGAAATTTACTATCATGTAATAGATTACCAAATCGATGATGAGCTTTATAAACTGAGTCCATTATATCCGGATGACAATCAAGTGCATCTAAAGTTGCAATGCTATAACGAATATCATTGTAATCCCCGTCCTTAGTGAGTGATATTGCTGTACCATATACACTTCGTACTGCTTCTTGAGTGTAGTCTTTATCTCTAAATTTGAGTGGAGTATTTACCAATATATCAAAGGTATCTTTTTCGTTATTTTTTAAATAATCTGCAACAGCAAATGCATCTACAGCTGATGAGTCGCCACCCTTCGCTGAATTTATTAAACAGTGTAAAAATTGATAACCAGGTGGATTTTCAAACCAAGGCAAATCCATATGATTTCTTAAAGCATGAGCTGTATATGCAGAATTATTTGGTTTTGGAATATTAATTACTTCAAAAGGTGTTTTAAAAAAAGTTTCTCGAGTATGACTTATACGGTTTAAAACTTTAAATGCAGAATTTTTTTCTACTGGAGCATTTTTAACAATGGCTATTCCTGTATAATGTAAAAGCTCCAACCATTTAATCAAGCCATCATCAGAATTTACAATTTCATCATGATTAATTTGAATAGATTCTAAGTTTTTTTCTAATGAATTATCCCAAAGTTTATAGGGTGAGACATACTTTTGCTTATTTTTTAATGTATAACAATTTTCTCTTAACCATTTTGGGTCATAATAGCTTGTATGATCTCCTTCGCTCCATTCAATTTCTAATTTTCCATCTGAGCTTATAGAATATTTAGTGGGATTAATATTTTGTGAGACTTCCAGAATATTAAACATTCTATGTCTCGAATCTTTGTCATGAGCAGTTGGACAATTATCTCTTAGCCAAAGGTAATTAAACTTACTCTCTTCACCATCATTCCAAATAACTTTTAAATACGTTGAATTTTTTTCTAGTTTAGAAATTGAGCTCACGCTTAATTTTTATATAAAAGAGTAATCAAATCAACTCAATTAATAGTTGTATTACTAATTCAAAGCTTGTTTTTTATCTGCATTCATTATTAAATCTCGGTATTAAAACTTAACCTTAAGGAGATAATTTAATGAAGTTTTTAAAGAGATTAACAATCTCAATTTTCCTTCTGTCATCTTTGATTGTAAGTAATGCAAACGCTGGTGATTGTAAGGCGAGATTGGGAGATTTTGACTGGAGTAGTGCAAACATCCATACAGCTATCACTACCTTCATCCTTGAAAAAGGATATGGTTGTGAAGTGTCTGTAACTAAGGGAAGTACTACACCTATTATGGCCGCTCATTACGATGGTCAATTAGATGTCATTACTGAAGTTTGGTACGATAATATCATTGGTAATTATAAGCCTCATGAAGAAGCAGGTACAATTATCCATATGGGAACAAACACACCAGACTCTCAGCAAGCATTCTATGTAGATAAAGCTACTGCTGATAAATACAATTTAAAATCTGTTGAAGATATGAAAGATCCAAAAATAGCTGCGCTATTTAAAGACCCAGAAGATCCTTCAAAAGGCAGAATGACTAGCTGTATATCTGGTTGGACTTGCTACACTGTTAACTTGGTTAAACAAAAAGAGTATGGTTTAGATAAGTACTATACAAACTTTGATCCAGGTTCAGGAGGTGCATTGGATGCTGCTATTGCAGGAGCTTTTGCAAAGAAAAAACCAATCTTTACATATTACTGGGCACCAACTGGTTTAATGGGCAAAGTTGATCTAGTAAGATTAACTGAGCCGAAATTTGATCAAACATGCTGGGATAATATGTCAGCAGTTGTTGAAGATATCAAAGCTAACGGACCAGATGCTTATAAACCTTCATGCGCATGTGAATATAGAGATATGGCTTTAACTAAGTCTGTACTTGCAACATGGGCAAAAGCTCATCCAAAAGAAAATGAGTTTATTGGAAAATATACAGTTCCAACAGCTACTGTTAACAAAATGTTAGCATTCTATGAAGATGAGTCAGGTGGTGATATGGAAGCTACTGCAATAGAGTTCTTGAAAACAGAATCTATGTGGAAAGACTGGGTACCAGCTGATGTTGCTAAAAAAGTTTCAGCAGCATTATAATCACTAAATTAAATTTATAAGATAGAGCCCTTCGGGGCTCTTTCTTTAAGTAAAAAACAAATATGGAAGCATTAAAGAAAAATAAAAAAATATTTTTTAATATTGGTTTGTTGGTTGTTTTTGTATGGTTATTAATAACTAGCTATTCTCAATCAAAAAGAAAACCTGATAATATTGGAGAATTATTAAATGATTTTTCTTGGCTAGGAGGTAAATGGCCAAAATGGTTGGATTTACCATTAATGAATTGGATTAATTCTGGTTTCAAAACACTTAACGAAAAATATGGGTACATATTTGAAGCTATTAATAATGTTCTTTTATATATGTTAATGCTTGTAAAAAACTTTTTAATTCAAGCTCCATGGCCACTGGTTATACTTGGTGTGGTGGTTCTAACTTACTTTGCAAGTGGAAGAAAAATTGGAACAACAGTATTTGTAGGATTTTGCACTTTTTTTATAGGTTTTCTTCACCCAATATTTTGGCAAAAAGCAATTGAAACAACAGCAATAATGTTAATTGGAATATTTCTTTGTGTTGTTGCAGGCATTCCATTGGGAATAGCTATGGCACGAAGTGCAAGAACAAGAAATGTTATTTTGCCGGTTTTAGATTTAATGCAAACTATTCCAAGTTTCTGTTATTTAATTCCAGGTATTATGTTATTTGGTTTAGGAGCAGTTCCAGCTATTATAGCTACATTTATTTATGCGGTTCCTCCTTTAGTAAGACTAACAGATTTAGGAATTAGGCTTGTTGATACTGAGGTTATTGAAGCTGCAGATGCATTTGGTGCAAGTAAAAAACAAAAGCTTTGGGGTGTACAAATGCCATTAGCTTTGCCAAATATTATGCAAGGAATTAATCAGTGTACAATGATGGCATTAGCGATGGTTGTTATTGCATCGATGATAGGTACTAGAGGCTTAGGAGATGAAGTTTTACTTGGACTTCAACAATTAAATGTAGGGAGAGCTGCTGAGGCAGGGATCGCAATTGTGCTTTTGGCAATAGTTCTTGATAGAATAACTCAATCTTACGGGGAAACTCTACAAGAAAGAACAGCACCAAATACAAAGAAAGGTAAATAATGTCTAAAATTGAGATTAATAATGTTTATAAAATCTTCGGTAACAATCCTCAATCTGTAATGCCAATGGTAAAAGATGGAGCGAACAAAGAAGAAGTTTTAGAACAAACTGGTCATACGGTTGGTCTCGATAATGTTTCATTAAAAATAGAAGAAGGAGAAACTTTTGTTTGTATGGGTTTGTCAGGATCTGGAAAATCAACTTTAATTAGGCATTTAAATAGATTAATCGATCCCACTGATGGAGAAATTTTAGTAGAAGGGACAAATGTAATGTCATTAAATAAAGAGCAACTAATTGACTTTAGAAGACATAAAATGAGTATGGTATTTCAGAGATTTGGTTTGTTCCCACATAAAACTGTTTTACAGAACGTAGGCTATGGATTGGAAATGCAAGGCAAAGCAGAAGAGGAAAGACATAGTGTAGCGATGGAAAAAATTGATGCTGTTGGTTTAACAGGTTTTGAAAATCAATTTCCAAATCAATTATCTGGAGGAATGCAACAAAGGGTTGGTTTAGCAAGAGCACTTGCTACTGATAGTGATATCATGTTAATGGATGAAGCTTTTAGTGCATTAGACCCATTAATAAGAAGTGATATGCAAAAACAATTACTAGATCTTCAATCAGAATTAAAAAAAACTATTGTATTTATTACTCATGACTTAGATGAGTCTTTGAGGCTTGGAGACCATATTGGTATATTGAATGCTGGAAAATTAGTTCAAGTTGGAACGCCAGTTGACATCATTATGAACCCAGCAGACGATTATGTTAAAGCGTTTGTTAAAGATGTTAACAGAGCAAAAGTAATTAAAGCTAAAATTATAATGAAGAGTGTTAATGAATCTAACGATATAAATAAATCTAATTTAATAAAAGTTAATGAAGATCAATTTATTGAGGAATTTTTACCTCAAATTGTATGCTCGAATTCTAATTGTGAAGTGGTTGACAAAAGTGGAAACGTTAAAGGTTATATATCTAATAAAGAATTACAGACATCATTAACAAAATCATAATTAATGGTTAACAAATCATTAAAAAATAAAAAAATTATTATTTCTGCAGGCGCATCTGGAATAGGTTTAGCAACAGCTAAGGTTTGTCTTTCTCGTGGAGCATACGTTTACCTTTGCGATATTGATAATAAATCCCTAAATAAATTAAACAAAAATCCTCATATAAATAAGAGACTATTTAAATATAATTGTGATGCTTCTGACGAAAGCCAAGTATTAGATTTATTTAAAAAAATAAGTAAAAAAACGAAAAAAATTGATGCTTTGATAAACAATGTTGGAGTCGCTGGACCAACTGGGTCTTTTGAGAAGTTAAAATCTAAAGACTGGGAAAAAACTATTCAAGTAGATGTTAATAGTCATTTTTATTTTACTAAGAAGGCTATACCTTTGATTAAAAAGTCTAGAAATGGATCAATAATAAATATTTCATCAACTGCTGGAATACTTGGTTTTCCTTTAAGATCACCTTACGCAGCAAGTAAATGGGCAATTATTGGAATTACCAAAACTTTAGCAATGGAACTTGGGAAATTTAATATAAGAGTTAATGCAGTATGCCCTGGTTCAATTAAAGGTGAAAGAATGAAAAGAGTAATCAGAGATAAAGCCAAATTTACAAAAATTTCATCGAAAAAAATTGAGAAAGATTTTATTTCAATGAGTTCTATGAAAAAGTGGATTCTTGAAGAAGATATAGGAAAGATGTGTGCATTTTTGATTTCAGACGATTCAAGTAAGGTTTCAGGACAAGTAATTTCTGTAGATGGTCACACAGAAAGAAATGATTAACTTACCTAAGTTTTTTTTCGTATTTCTTTCTTAACTTTTGAATATCAACCAAATACTGGTCTCTTATATTAGATATCATTGCAACTGATTTACCTTTAGCCTGTTTTGTCGTTCCTGAAATCAGTCTAGAAGATAATTTTTTTGATAGCTTAGGAGCCTTTAATTTAGTCCATGGTAATTTTAAAGCAGGTCCAAATTGTTCTAACATATGTTTCATCCCTTTTTTTCCTCCAGCAAGATGAAAGGTTAAAAATGTACCCATCAAAGACCATCTTAATCCTGGACCATCTTCAATTGCTCTATCTAATTCTTCCGTAGTTGCATATCCCTCATTAATAATATGTAGTCCTTCTCTCCATAAAGCTTCTTGTAATCTATCAGACAAATATCCAGGTAATTCATTTTTAACCATAATTGGATTCATAGAAATTGATTTGTAAAATTTTTTAGCCAAATTTAAATTTTTTTTTGAAGTTATCTTACCTGGAACAATTTCTACAGCAGGCAATAAATAGACAGGATTGAATGGATGTCCAATTATTCCCCTCTCTGGATTTTTACATTTTGAATAAATTCTCGTTGGCAACAAA
>CACAIU010000024.1 GCA_902532645.1 uncultured Pelagibacteraceae bacterium
AGCAATTAATGATAAAATGCTTGAAAATTTAGAGAACTTTTAATTGTGTTCTAAAATTCTTTTGTTATAAGTCTCGATATGAAAAAAGACATACACCCTAGCTACCACACGATTAAAGTAGAAATGACAGATGGAACTCAGTTTGAAACTAAGTCAACATGGGGAAAAGAGGGAGATTTGTTAAAATTAGAAATAGATCCTAAATCACATTCTGCTTGGACAGGTGGAAAACAAAAATTGATGGATAAAGGTAGAATTAGTAAGTTTAATAAAAAATTTCAAAACTTTAAATCAGAAAAGAAAAACTAGATGTCGGATGCTCCATTAATGCCAATGGCTACTGCTGTTTGGTTGGTTGAAAATACAACTTTAACTTTTAAACAAATTGCAGATTTTTGTAAATTACATGAAGTGGAAATACAAGGAATTGCAGATGGGGAAGTTGCCAAAGGTATAAAAGCATACAATCCAATAATTTCTGGGCAGCTTTCAAGAGAAGAAATTGAAATGTCTTCAAAAGACGAAACTAGACCTCTTCAGATAAAGAGTAGCGATATTGAAATATCTAATAGCGAAAAAAAAATTAAAAAATATATTCCACTATCAAAAAGACAAGATAAACCTGACTCAGCATTATGGTTGATCAAACATCACAACATTCTTAAGGACTCACAAATTGCAAAATTGGTAGGTATTACAAAAAATTCTGTAACATCTATTAGAAACAAAAGTTACTGGAACTACAATAATCTCAACCCCAAAGATCCTGTTGCTTTAAACTTATTTACTCAAAAAGATTTGATAGAGGCTATTGAGAAAGCTGAGAGAAGAATAAAAAGAGAAAAAAAGAAAAAGAAAAACAAAATAGAACTAATATTGCATCGGTATAATGAATAAAACTATTAGACATAATTTTATAAAAGTGTTATCTAACCACTTTTTTGGAGGTAGTTATTAAAATAGAAGTTAAAGATAATAATGTAGAACAGGCTTTAAGAGTTTTAAAAAGAAAGCTTCAAAGGGATGGCTTTTTCAAAGTAATAAAACTTAAAAATACTTATGAAAAACCATCTGAAAAAAAAAAAAGAATTCTTCAAGAAAATATTAAAAGAGTTAAAAAGCTAAATAAGCTCAAAAATAGAATTTAAAAAATATCGCGGGGTGGAGCAGTCTGGTAGCTCGTCAGGCTCATAACCTGAAGGTCGGCGGTTCAAATCCGTCCCCCGCAACCAATTCAACTAAATTTTAAAATTAGATTTTTTACTATCAATAAGAAATGCTTTAACAGTCTCTTGCGTTAATTGATCAAATGACTTTCCAAATTTTTTAATTTTTTCAATAATTGAAGGTGGAATTGTTATGATGTGACAGCCCAATTGTTTTGCTTGTAAATAATTATAAGGCTCCCTTACACTCGCCCATAAAATCTCCACATTTTTAAATTTTTTGGCTAACTTAATACTTTTTACAAACTCTGGAACTGGATCTTTTCCTGTATCTCCTGCTCTCCCAGCAAATATTGAGATGATTACTTTTGTTTTTTTGTTTATTACTTTTAAAATTTTTTCTGTTTGTTTAGCTTTATAAACTGCAGTTATATTTAACTTAATATTGTTATTATTTAGCTCTTTTATTACTTTACCTGTAAAGAAATTTTTTGAATTAACTACAGGAACTTTAACATATACATTTTTACCCCAGCTATTAATTTTTTTTCCCTGCTCAATCATTGATTGTTCATCATCAGCAAATACCTCCAAAGAAATTGGTTTGTTTCCACAAATTTTTAGTATTTGTTTTGAATATGATTTGTAATCTTTTGCACCTGCTTTTCTCATCAAGCTTGGATTAGTTGTAAACCCTTTTACAATTTTTAATTTATTAAATTTTTTTATTGAAGATAAATCAGCAATATCACAAAAAATTTTTGTATTCATCAAATTTATAAGTTTTTTGTAATATCTTCTGTCATTTTTTTAGCGTCTGCAAACAACATTAAAGTATTTTCTTTGTAAAAAAGATCATTATCAATTCCAGCATATCCAGGTGATAAGCTTCTTTTTACAAATAAAACTGATTTACATTTTTCTACGTCTAAAACTGGCATTCCATATATTGGACTTTGTGGATCAGTTTTTGCAACAGGGTTTGTTACATCATTTGCACCAATTACAAATGCAACATCTGTATTCGCAAAATCATTATTTATTTCTTCTAATTCAAAAACTTCGTCATAAGGAACATTTGCTTCAGCTAATAAAACATTCATATGACCAGGCATACGTCCTGCAACTGGATGAATAGCATATGATACTTTGATATCATTCTTCTTTAATGTATCCACCATTTCTCTTAAAGCATGCTGCGCTTGTGCTACCGCCATTCCATATCCTGGAACAATTATAACTGAAGATGCATTTTTCATTAAAAAAGCCGCATCATCTGCATTACCACTTTTTACTGGCCTTTGCTCTGTGTTTTGACCTCCGGAATTTTGATCTGTAGCCCCAAAACCACCTAAAATTACATTAAAGAACGATCTATTCATTCCTTTACACATTATATATGAAAGTATTGCGCCAGATGATCCAACCAATGCACCTGTAATAATTAAGGCTGTGTTTTCTAAAGTAAATCCAATTCCAGCTGCAGCCCAGCCTGAGTAAGAATTCAACATAGAAATTACAACTGGCATATCTGCACCACCAATCGGAATAATAATTAAAAATCCAATTAAAAAAGAAACTGCTATTAAAATCCAAAATAAATTAGATGATTGAGTTGAACAAAGGTAAATTGTTAATATTACAATTAATATTAACAACAAAGCGTTTAATAAGTGCTGACCTTTGAAAGTTATAGGTGCACCTGACATTATTCCTTGTAATTTTAAAAAAGCTATAACAGAACCAGAAAAAGTAATTGCACCAACAGCTGCTCCTATCGCCATTTCAATTAAACTTGCAAGCTTAATTTCTCCTGGTACTCCAAGATTAAAGGCTGCGGGGTTTATAAATGCAGAGATAGCAACAAATACTGCTGCTAGACCAACTAAACTATGAAAACCTGCAACTAATTCTGGCATTGCAGTCATTGGAATACGATATGCTATAAATGCTCCAATACTGCCGCCAATAGCCAAAAATATTAGAACATAAATAAATCCGGAACTAAAATTACTAACAGACAGAAATGTAACTGTTACAGCAATAACCATTCCAATTATTCCAAATAAATTTCCTTGTCTTGAAGTTTCAGGAGATGACAGGCCTCTTAAAGCTAAGATAAATAATACACCAGATACTAAATATAAAATTGCAGATAAATTTGCAGACATTAATTATTTATCCTTTTTCTTTTTTTTATACATTGCTAACATTCTTTGGGTGACTAAAAATCCACCAAAAATATTAACAGCAGCTAAAATAATTGCTAAAAATCCATAAATACTAGATGATGAAAAAACCATTCCATCACCTCCAGACAAAGCTGCAATTATCGCACCTACGATGATTACTGAAGAAATTGCATTAGTAACTGACATTAGAGGAGTATGTAAAGAAGGTGTTACACTCCATACAACATAGTAGCCAACGAATATTGATAATATAAATATACTTAATCTAAATATAAAAGGATCTATTTCCATAATACTACTTAATAAGTGTTTTCTCTATTATTTCATCCTCTAAATTAATATTTAATTTGTTATTTTCTTTATCATGTAAATTAGAGATAAAATTAAATACATTTTTAGCATATAGATTAGATGCCGATACTGGTAATTTATTTAATATATTTGCCTCACCCAAAATTTTAACACCCTCTTTTTCCACAATTTTATCAACTTCAGTGAACACAGTATTTCCTCCTTGAACTGCTGCTAAGTCATAAATTACTGAACCTTGTTGTAAATTTTTAAACATTTCCTCTTTAATTATCTTCGGAGCTTCTCTACCTGGGATTAAAGCTGTACAAATTATTATATCAATTTTTTTTAATGTTTCTGAAAGTAATTCTTCTTGCTTCTTTTTAAATTCATCTGATGCTTCTTTTGCATAACCACCTTCAGTTTCTAAATTCTCAGATCCCTCAACTGTAAGAAATTTTCCACCTAAACTCTCGACTTGTTCTTTCGAGGCCATCCTTACATCTGTTGCAAATACTACAGCTCCCATTCTTTTAGCAGTTGCAATGGCTTGTAATCCAGCAACTCCAGCTCCAACTACTAATACTTTTGCAGCAGGAATTGTCCCAGCTGCAGTCATCATCATTGGAATTGCTCTTTCATAAACTTGGAAAGCTTCTACTACAGCTTTGTAACCAGCAAGGTTAGCTTGTGATGATAAAATATCCATTGATTGCGCTCTTGTTATTCTTGGTAGCAACTCTAAAGAAAAACAATTTATTTTTCTTGAATTTAAATTCTCTATTTTTTCTTTATTTGCAAAAGCGTTTAATGAACCAATCAAAGTTTGATTTTCTTTAAACAATGATAATTTTTCCTCAACGGGTAATCCTAATTGAATAACAATCTCAGAATTTTTAATTACTTCTTCTTCACTATCTAAAAAATTAACTCCTAGATTTTTATAATCATCATCATTAAATCCTAAGTGAGTTCCATAATTATTTGGTAATTTTAAATTAAATCCTAGACTGATATATTTTTTTGCAATTTCTGGAGTAATTGCTATTCGCTTTTCAACATCTCGATTTTCTGAAACTGAAGCTAAATTCATGATTAAAATAAACTAATATATTACAAAAGAAATATCGCCATTAGAACTAAAACTAAGATTACTGCGACAGTTCCCCACAAAACAAATTTTGTAAAATTATTCCAAGTATTTTTATGGTTCTCATTATCCATAAAATTTACTTCTGTCTTGCTTTAAACTTTGGGTTTGTCTTATTTATAACGTAAACTCTGCCTCTTCTTCTTACTAGCTTAGAATTTAGATCTCTTTTTTTAATTGATTTTAATGAGCTTTTAATTTTCATAATTTTTTCCTTTAATAAACGATGAAATGTAATCTTTCAAACTTAATCTTCCGAATTTTTGAATAATTTTATTATTTAAGGTTTTTTTACTTAATGATGACTTGTATCTCTCACCTAATCTTGGTGCTATATATTTGATTTTTCTTTTAAATAACCTCGCAACCTTCATAATCGAGTAAGTTTCCTTATTTGAAATACTGTAATGAGAACATTTATTTTTCTTCCATGCTTCAAAACAAACATACACGGTATCTTTTATGTGTGTAAATCTTCTAGATTGATTACCAGGTTTCACGACTGTTAATGGTAACTTCTTTTTATACTGATTTTCAAAAATACCTATCACCGTAGCCATATCTCCTGTACAAATTTGTTTGGGTCCATAAACATTATAAAAGTAAACAATTTCAAACCGAAATTTAAACCATTTTCTATAATTTTCTAACAACTCCAAATTCACTGATTTTGAAAAAGCATAAGGTGATAAATTTTTATCTAGCCCCCTGTTCCCTAAACTTGCTGAAGTAGCTGAATAAACTAACTTAATTTTTTCTTTTAAACAAAATTCAAAAACTTTTTTTGAACCTATTATGTTTGATTCAAAACATTTATTTATTTTTTTAAAACTTTGGTGAATTCTAGCAAATTCGCCAAAATGAAAAATGCAATTGATCCTACTTTTATAATTTTTTAAAATTTTATCTATATTTTTTGTATGGCCTGACAAATATTTTACTCTATCTGAAATTATGTGATTTTTTTTTTTACCGGTAGAATAATTATCTATACTTATCAAAGAAAAATTTGTTTTTTTTATAAAGAGTTCAATTAAATTTGAGCCAACAAATCCAGCCCCACCAGTTACAATTATAAGATTTTTCATTTTGAATAGCCTGGCAATGTCCTACTCTTCCATGTCTTAAGACAAAGTACCATTGGCGCAGATAGGCTTGACTTCCGAGTTCGGAATGGGATCGGGTATTACCCTAACGCAATAATCACCAGGCGACTCCTTATACATATATAATATATATATGTAAAGTTTATTTAATTTATATTTTTCAATATAAATTGACAATTAATTAATTAAAAAGAAAAGTATAATTCTAATTATTCTTTTATGAGTTACACTGGAGTAATACTAGTTGGTGGTAAAGGAAGCAGATTGAAAGAACTTACTGCTAAACAAGCTAAACCACTTTTAAAGATAAATGATAAACCATTTTTGGATTATTTAATTTATCATTTATCAACTTTTAGATTTAAAAAAATTTATCTTTTATGCTCATATAAACAACAAAATTTTTTTAAAAAATATCACAATAAATCATACTTAGGTGTAAAGATTATTTGCATTAAAGAAAAAAAACCATTGGGTACTGCCGGTGCTCTTTTTTGTCTTAAAAAAATTATTAAAAATGATTTTTTTTTATTTAATGGAGATAGTTTTTTCCCGATAAATTTAAATTTATTTTATAGATTTTCAAAGAAAGAAAATAAATTAATATCAATAGCGTGTTGTAGGAACTTGAATTACAAATCAAATAAAAAAATATCTAATTTAGTTATAAAAAAAAATATCATAAAAAAAAGTATTAAAAATAGTAAAATTATGAATGGGGGAATTTACTTTGTAAAAAAAAATTTTTTACAAAGAATTAAAAATAAAGTTTCATCTCTTGAAAATGATTACTTAGAAAATTTAATTGAAAGATCACAAATTTCAGGAAAATTATTTAATAATTATTTTATTGATATTGGGATTAAAAAAAATTTAAATTTTGCAAAAAAAACCTTATTAAAAAATTTTAACTCCAAAGCTGTTTTTCTAGATAGGGATGGTGTGATTAATGAAGATAAAGGATATGTTTACAAGATTAAGGATTTTAAATTCTTAAAAGGAGTTTTAAATGGCTTAAAAATATTAAGTAAAAATAAGTATCTAATTATTATTATTACCAATCAATCAGGTATTGGAAGGGGTCTGTATAAAACCACAGATTTTATAAATTTAACAAATTATATGAAGAAAATTATTTATAATTATGGATCTAAAATTGATGATATATATTTTTGTCCACACCATCCAATATATGGATTGGGTAAATATAAAAAAATTTGCAATTGTAGAAAACCAAAGCATGGCATGATTGTTCGAGCTATATCTGACTGGTCAATAAATAAGAAAAAAAGTTTTATGATTGGAGATAAAAAAACAGATGAACAAGCTTCTAAAAAAAGTAATATTAAATTTTTTTATAAAAGTAATGAACCTTTTGATAAACAAATTATTAAAATATTAAAAAATAGAATTTAATTTATATAAATATTGTGTTTTTTATTCTTAAAATATCTATAAAATAAATTAAGAAAACAAAATGAAATCCATATCATTGATCCATTTAAATTAGAGAAAAGACTTCCGCTAGATTTAAGTGGCCATAATATTGAGATTAAAACTGCAAAATTAGCTATAAAACAAGATAAAATTATTCTATCCTGCGATGACAAATTTTTTGAATTTAAATTTATGATTAATTTTAATGACTTAAATATCACTATTATTGCAAAAGTAAGTATGCTTAAAAGTCCTAAGATGCCTGTTTCTGATATAAGTTCAAAATATAAATTATGTGAATGGCTTGAGCATCTTTTGTAGTATGCTAGAGATTTAATATTTTCATATTTTGATTTACCACAATTATTTCTAAAACCTTTAATTCCACTTCCAAAATAAGGGTTATCTTTAAATATTTCAATAGATGTTAGGTAATGAGCGCCCCATTGATTGTTTAAAAAATTAAAGTCATTTCTTTTGATGTAATCCTCTTTTTTCAACATTTTCTCATCGATAGTAACAAAGTCATTACTTGTAAAATATTTTGTGAAAATAATGTACCTGGATTTAATATATTTATCTGATGCCATAATATACGTGAAAGCTAAAATAAATAAAAATCCAACAATAACGAAAAAAGCTCTCAGTCTTTTAATAAAAATTAAAAGTATTAATGACGATAACATTGCCATCAAAAAAGATATTCTTTCTCCTGAAATTAAAATTGTAAAAAAATATGACAAATTCAAAGTAGCCAAAAAAATATAAACATAGATTATTTTTAATTTTAAGTAATCAATTAAATATAAATTAAAAAAAATAAGACTAATAAAAGAGATTTTAATCATATATGAGCCAGGAATAGCTTCATTAAATCCAAAAGGACCTGTTAATCTAAAAGCATTTTGTCCAACTGCTTTATAGCCAAATATATCAATTTTTTCAGGATGGAAATATTGGAGTAATGTATCAAGCAATACAAAAATTAGACAAACAAAAGAAAATAAAAAAATTATTTTAATATCTTTAAAAAATCTATTATTAATTATTGAGTTAGATGAAATTAAATATAGGAATAAAAATTTTGTATATAAAAAAGAGCTTATTATGTTTTTTAATCCAACTTTCTCATTATAGTCATTATTTAATAAAGTTCCTATTATTAAAATAATAAAGAAAAAAAGAAGGCATAAATTTTCTATTGACTTATCAAATACAACATCTTTTTTTTTAAAGATGAAAATTATAACCGAACTTATTAAAGTTAAAGATACTGCAACTTGACCAATAATAATTGATAAAGGTAAGAATAATATTGGAAAGAAAACAATGTTAAATTTAATTTTTTTTTCTGGCATATATATCTTCAACTATTTCACAAACGGTCTGCCAAAAAATTATGTGAATCTCCTGAATTCTAGAAGGATTTTTACTACTAACAATAAAACTTTCCGAGCAATATTTTTTTACCTTACCACCATTGTTGCCTAAAATACCAAAAACTTTATTCTTTCTTTTATAAGCGTACTTTACAGCTTCTAAAATATTTTTGCTATTTCCACTTGTACTAATTGGTATTATTAAATCATTTTTATTTGAAATTGCCTCAAGTTGTCTTTTAAAAATTAAATTAAAATTATAATCATTTCCAATGGCCGTTATAGCACTAGTGTCTGTGGATAGAGAAATAGCCGCTAACGCTTTACGATTTTTTTTGAGCCTTACAGTTAATTCAGTAGAAAAATGTTGAGCATCAGCTGCACTTCCTCCATTTCCAAATATAAGTAATTTACCATTATTACTAAAACATTTGGTAATTAAATCTTTTAATTTAATTCCCTTTACTATGATTTGATCTTTATCTGAATTTAATATTTTTAAATGATCTGTAATATTGTCTAAAAAAAAATTTTTATACATAACTTTTGTTTCTAAAAATTAGATATAAAGTTAAATAGTAAAAAACAAGAAAAATAAAAAAATAAATTATATTTATATCTAATAAAAAATACGCAAAAAATATTATACCCTGAAGACCAGTAGTTAAAAACAAAGTAAATCCTAAACTATTTTTTTTAATTATTAAATGGTGCAAATGATTTGTGTCTGCACTAAATGGGTTTTTATTTTGCAAAATTCTTGCAATAAATAACCTTAACATATCAAGTCCAGGAAATATTAAAAGTAAAACTATCTCATCTGCAAATAATCTATTCTCTTTATAACTCAAAATTAACATTAGTGATAGAATAGTTGATATAAGTAAGCTACCAGTATTTCCTAAAAACATTTTTCCACTAAAGTTAAATATCAGAAATAAACATAGTGGTATAATTAAAGAATAAATTAATTCCTTTTTTACGCCAACAAATAATAAAACTAATAAAATTATTATAGCAAGCAATCCAGCCTGTGAATTAATTCCATCAAACATATTGAAAGCATTTACAAATAAAAGTATGCAAAGCAGAGTAAAAAGTGATGAAATGTTCTCTAAAAAAATAGTTTTACTTGAAAAAGTAAAGTTTAAATTATTAATTACGATGTTTTTATCAAAGAGAATACAAAAATAAATTATAAATATTAATAATATAAATTTTTTGTTTGCGCTTAGATTAAACTTATCATCATAATATCCTATTAAAAAGGTTGCAGTACTAAGAATAATAAAGCTAAAAGTTGTTTTATTTGAAAAAAAATTTTCAGAAAATATAAAATTTTCGTTTATAAATATATAAATGTAATAAAGAATTAAATTGA
>CACAIU010000025.1 GCA_902532645.1 uncultured Pelagibacteraceae bacterium
CAGATGATGTTTTTGATGATGATGTAAGATTGAGCAATAAATCTCCCTTAGAAACTTTATCACCAACTTTAACTGCTACATTATCTACTTTTCCAGAAACAGTAGAGGGAATTTCAACACTTGATTTGTCACTTTCAATTGTAACTATTGGATCATTTTCTCTAATTTGATCACCAGGTTTTACAAGTATCTCTATAACCTCAACATTTTCAAAGTCACCAATGTCAGGTACAAGTATTTTTTCGCTCATTTTTAAAAAGGGTTTATATACCCAAATAAAAGTATGTTTAATGTTATTTTAGCACATTAATTAGACTTTTTGTGCAAAGCTGTATTTTTATTTAACAAAATTTGTTAATAAAATCAAAAAATGCAGTAACTTTGATATATTTAGAAAAGCAATTTGAGGACCGCTGGCCAAATTGGATAAGGCGCTCGGCTACGAACCGGGAGATTCCAGATTCGAGTTCTGGGCGGTCCACCAAAAGGAAATGAAAATGTTTGATTGGCTTTTAAAAGCATCTTTACAAAAATCTGTAATTTATTTTTTTATAATTATTTTAATTATTTTGTTAATTTTAACTTATGTATTATAAAAAATTATGAGCAAAGAATTTGAACAAATAAGTATTAAACCTGGTTTTATGAAACACAATGGTGGTGTTTTATTTAGAACTATTTCAGAGAACGAATACGAATTTAAATCTATAATTAATGAAAATCATTTAAATGCTGCTGGAATAACCCATGGAGGTTATTTATCTGCATTAATAGATGCAGGAGCGGGAACGGCTGCACATAGAGCTACAGATAATGCACCCTGTGTAACTATCTCTTTAGATATTAAATTTATAGGTGCTTCAAAAATTGGGGATGAAATTATTGGACGTACAAAAATTTTAAAAAAAACAAATACTCTTGTCTTTTTATTTTGTGAGCTTAAGTGTAATGATAAAATAATAACTTCTGCATCTGGAGTATGGAAAATTATTAAAATAAAGCCTTCTAGCTTAGGACCAGGTGGATAATTTTACTCTTTTCTTTTTAAGTTTAAGTAGCCAAATAATACTAACAATAATATTGCTATAGGATAAACGATATTTTTGGATGGCCTATCTGAATTTTCAATTTTAAATTCACTTATATAGTCTCCCATTTCTAAACCATTTTTTTTTGCCTCTCCATTCCATTTCAAATTATCAACAACGACTTTATCATCTTGTTTCAATAATGTGATTCCATAGTCTTCTAAAGTAAATTTATCCTCAAAAGTATTTTTTGATATCACAAATAACTTATATCTTTCTCCATATAAACTAGGCCTTGTAATTTTAATTTGAATTTCTTTTGTTGAGTCTAATTTCATTGAATTAATTTTAGTAATATCTTCATAATTATATTTTGGATAAAATTTATTTAAAACAAAATCAGGTGACAACAAAGAAATAGAAATAACTAAAAAAATAATTATTTCATACCACTTAAGTCTATTAACAAACCAGCCTTGAGTAGCAGAAGTAAAAACTAAAATCCCAATTAAAGAAGTAACAATTACAATTAATCCATGCCAAATATTTTCAATGCCAATAAGTAAAAGTTCATGGTTAAATAAAAATACAATAGGCAAAATTCCTGTTCTTAAACTATACCAAAAAGCTTGTACTCCTGTTCTTAAGGGATCTCCACCAGATATTCCTGCGGCTGCATAAGAGGCAAGTCCCACAGGTGGCGTTACATCAGCCATTAAGCCAAAATAAAAGACAAATAAATGAACTGCAATTAATGGAAAAATAAAACCTGAGGCATTCCCAACATCTACTAATACAGTCGCCATTAAAGAAGCAACAACAACATAATTTGCCGTTGTTGGCAAACCCATTCCTAAAAGTAAACACAAAATAATTGTTAAAAATAATAAAATAGTAACGTTATCTTTAGCTATAGATTCTATAACTATTATTAAATTTGTGCTTAAACCTGTAGATCCAACTGCACCAACAATAATTCCTGCAGTTGCAATTGCTATACCTACAGCAACCATATTCAGAGCACCTTTTTCAAAACCAACTATTGTTTGATTAAACCATTCTTTAAGAGCATCCTTTTTAATTTGATTTTTAATTAACAAATTAATTAGATTTACTAAAACCAAAGTAATCGTTGCGTAAAAAATTGAGTATGAAGCAGTAAATCTTAAGTAAACCAAAGTGTAAATTAAAACAAATATTGGAATTAAAAAATGTACACCTGACAAAAATGTTTTTTTTAAATGAGGAACATCTGCGTCATCCATTCCCTTAAGGTTCAATTTTAAAGCTTCTAAATGTGAAATATAAAATAATGCTATATAAGAAATAATTGCAGGTAAAAAAGCATGTTTAACTATTTCGAAGTAAGTTACACCAATAAAACTTGCCATTACGAACGCTGCTGCCCCCATGACAGGTGGCATGATCTGACCATTGACCGAAGATGAAACCTCAATGGCACCAGCTTTTTCCTTTGAAAAACCAGTTTTTTTCATAATTGGAATTGTAAATGTTCCTGTAGTAACTGTGTTTGCAATTGAAGATCCTGAAATTAATCCAGTCATACCTGAACCTAATATTGCTGCCTTTGCAGGTCCTCCTCTCATTTTTCCAACCATTGCAAAAGCAAGATCTAAAAAATATTTTCCTCCGCCAGCTGTTTCAAGCAAAGCACCAAATAAAACGAATAAGAAAATAAAATCTACTGATACCCCAATTGGAATTCCAAAAATTGCTTCTTGATCAAGCCACTGAAAGCCTACAAGTCTATTTAAAGATAAACCACCATGTGAAATTATTTCTGGTGCATATCTTCCAAAATATGAAAACAATAAAAAACAACTAGCAATAATTACTAAAGGTAAACCGATTGCTCTTCTTGTAGCTTCTAAGAGAATCAAAATTCCACATCCTCCTAAAATCAACTCTAATGGAAAAATAAATGTTTCTGTTATTCTAAGACTTAAAAGTACACCTCCTCTTTCAACCAACTGATCATAAAAAAAATAAATATATAGGCAGGATATCGCACCCAAAAAACTGATCAAAACATCAAAAAATGAAATTTTCTTACTTTTGGATATTGGATAAATTAAAAAAGCTAAGGTTAAAGCAAAACCTAAATGAATTGCCCTTGCTGGCAATCCCTTAAACATTCCAAAATTTAACATAAATGGAAATGGTGAAGCGTACCAAAGTTGAAATAATGACCAAATAATTGCTATTGCTGAAACTATTTTCAAATGAAAACCAGTAATATTTCTAGTTGGTGATAAGTCTTCGCTTATTTTATTTTTAATTTTACTGCTGATTGAGTCGCTCATTAAAATTATTCATACCATAAAAAAAAGGCCCGGTAAAAATTACCAGGCCTTTTTAATTAATAAAAATTGGATTACATCAACCCAGCTTCTTTATAGTATTTTATTGCTCCTGGATGTAATGGAGCAGATAAACCATCTTTAATCATGTTTTTCTTTTCCAAGAATCCAAATGCTGGATGTTGTTTTTTGAAATCATCAAAATTTTCCATTACAGCTTTTGTAACTAAATAAACAAGCTCTTCAGAAACATCTGCAGAAGTAACAACCGTAGCTTTTACACCAAAAGTTGTAGCATCTTTTTTCTGACCTGTGTAAGTTCCTTTAGGTATTACTGCCTGTGCATAATAATCTGCACCATCAATTAAACCTTGAACCTCAGAACCTGTTAAATTAATTGGAGATGCTTTAGCTGCACAAGTTGCTGCTTGTTCCATAGCACCATTTGGAAATCCAACTGAATAACCAAATGCATCTATTTTTCCATCACATAATGCTTTTACTTGTTCAGAAGATGTAAGTTCAGTTGTTGATTTAAAGAAACTATTATCAACACCCATAGCTTTCATTAATTCTTCCATTGTTCCTCTTTGTCCTGAACCTGGATTACCAATGTTAACAACTTTTCCCTCTAAATCTGCAAAATTTTTAATTCTTGCTTTTTTTCTAGCCCAAATTTGAAAAGGCTCATTATGAACTGAAAATACAGCTCTTAAATCACTAAATTGTTTACCTTCCCATTTACTAGATCCATTTACAGCATGATATTGCCAGTCTGATTGAGCAACTCCAAATTGGAATTCTCCAGCTGCTATCTGACCAATATTGTAGTTTGATCCACCAGTTGATGGAGCAGTACATCTATAAGCTTTTGCTGTACCTTTTTTTCTACCATGTTCAGCACTAATTGCTGACTTATGGAGCATTTTACATATAGCGTTCCCTGTTTGGAAATATACTCCTGTAGGTCCGCCTGTTCCTATCGTAAAGAACTCAGCTGATTTAGCAACAGTTGTCAAAGACAATGATGCAAATAAAATCAGTAAAGCACTTGATAGAGATGTGATTATTTTTTTCATTATTTACCCCTCTATATTTATGTCGTTATTTTTATAAATTTATTCTAACAAAAAATAATAATGGGTGTACAGAGTGATTTTATAGGTTTTCTGACCAATTCTTTAGTTTATTAACGCCTTCAACCACTTTTGGAGCAAACTTATTGATTAAATTTTCCTTAATTTTTTCATTTTCATCAATATTTCTCATAAACTCTTGTCCATCAAAATCTGTAAAACTTAACCTTGCTAACATTTTATCTGGATTAAACCCAAAATCAGAACCTGGTAATAAAGCAACTCCAGTATTATTTAATATATCCTTACACATTTCTGATGAAGTTTTAAATTTGTTATTTAAAAATTCTGGCATTAAATAAAATCCTCCATGTGGTTCATTAATCAATACCTTGTTTGATTTTAAATTTGAAAAAACATATTTACCAACTGCACTTAAAATATTTACTGATTTTGCAATATAATTTGAATGATCATTTTCGTAAGCTTTGATTGCAGCATACTGGATAGGTGCGCTCACAGCAGAAAAAGTTTCACTAGCTAATACATTGATCATATTTTTTATATTATTCAATTCATCTGGAATTATAAAATAACCAAGTCTCCATCCCCCTGCACCACACCATTTACTAAGTCCAGTACTAATAATAGTTTTTTCAGGACAATAACTTGAGATAGATTTAAAATTTTTCGAAAATGTTAATTCTGAATATATTTCATCTGATAAAATTATAAGGTTGTACTTTTTGGTAATTTCTGAAATTTCTTCTAATTTGTTACAAACCTGTCCAGAAGGATTATTTGGTGAATTTAAAAATAATAAATAATTTTTATCTTTATCTTTTGATATGATTTTCTCAATTTGCGTTCCAGTAGGAAACCAATTGTTTTCTCTTTGTGTTTGGAGAATTTGAATTTTATTTCTTCCTAAAATAGCTTGTGGTGCATATGAAACCCAACTGGGTGCTGGCAATATAATTTCACCATCAAACATTACATGTAATAAAAACATTAATTCTTTAGATCCTGGTCCAATTATTACATTGTTCGCTTTATAGTTATAATTTTTCTTTTTAGATGAATATTTCGCTACAGCTTCCCTTAATTCCTTAAGGCCCTGCATGGGTAGATATTTGTTTTGATAGGCATTACTTTTTAATTCTTCAACTACATCCTCAGGTACTTTAAATGGTGATTGTCCAAAACCAAATTTAAAGATTTTTTTTCCTTGTTGTTCTAATTGTTTTGAAGTTTCGTTAATTGCAAGAGTAGATGAAGGCTTTAGGTCTTTGACAAGATTTTTTAACATTTAATTGCTCAATTCTTTTAAATTATTAAATTGTTCAAGAGCTTCGGGATTTGCTAGAGCTTCAATGTTTTTAATTTGACTTCCTTCTATCTTACTTTTAACTGCTAGTTCAACTATTTTGCCACTTTTTGTTCGAGGAATATCTTTTATAACAATAATTTTACTTGGAACATGTCTGGGGGATGCATTTTTTTTTATTCGCAATTTTATTTTGTTAATTAATTCTTCTGTTAGTAAGTAATTTTTGCTCATTAAAATAAATAAAACTATTCTAACATCATTATCCCATGATTGTCCTACAACAATAGACTCTTTTATTTCTTTAAACTTTTCAACTTCTGAATATATCTCTGCTGTTCCAAGTCTTACACCTCCTGGATTTAAGGTGGTGTCTGATCTTCCATGAATTATATATCCACCACTATTTTTTATCTCTGCGTAATCTCCATGGTGCCATATATTTTTAAATCTATTAAAATAAGCACTCTTAAATTTAACATCATTTTTATCATTCCAAAACTTTAAAGGCATTGATGGAAAAGGATTTTTACAGACAAGTTCTCCTTTACTATTTTTTAAAGACTTCCCTTTATCACTTAGTACATCTACATCTAAAGCCAAACCATTGTTTTGTATTTCTCCTATATTCACCGGCTGATATAAATTTCCTAATACGAAGCACGAAACAATATCGGTACCACCAGAAATAGATGACAAGTGTACATTTTTTTTAATATGCTTATAAACATATTTAAAACTTTCCTCTGAAAGAGGTGAGCCAGTTGAACAAATTGTTCTTAATTTATTTAGTTTAAATTTATATTTTAAATTTGGTTTAAACTTTCTTAAAGCATCTATATACTTTGCACTTATTCCGAATAAAGTTATTTTTTCTCTTTTTGCTATTTTCAAAAGCAAATCAGCTGATTTAAACATCGGAGATCCATCAAACAGAACAATAGATGCCTTAGAAGCTAATGAACTAACTAACCAATTCCACATCATCCATCCACATGTGGTAAAATAAAAAACGTTATCATTTTCCTTAATATTACAATGTAATTGATGTTCCTTCATATGCTGGATTAAAACGCCACCAGATCTATGACAAATACATTTGGGTTTTCCGGTAGTTCCACTTGAATATAATATTGCTAACTCTGTTTCAAAATTAAATCTTTTGAAATCGATTTTTTCGGCATTAGTTTGCATTAATTTATTCCATTTAAAAAAATTAATTTTTTTGAATTTAAATTTATTTTTAATAAATTTTTTGCCAGGGTAACTACTAATTACAACATTTTTAATTGATGGGATTAATTTTAAAATCTCTGGAAGTTTATTTAAAACATCTATTTTTTTTCCGTTATAAAAATACTGATCAGTGATGAATAAAACTTTCGGATTAATTTGAGAAAATCTTTCTATAACCCCTTTTGAACCAAAATCAGGACTACAAGAAGACCAAATACCTCCCAAAGAAGTTGTAGCAATGAATGCTTCAACAGTTTCAATAGTATTTGGCATATAGGCAGCTACTCTATCTCCTTTTTTAATATTTATTTTTTTTAGAAACTTTGAAATTTTATTAGTATTTAAAGTTAATTGTCTCCATGATCTTTCTTCTCTAAATCCATTTTCACTAATAAAGGTTACTGCTTTTTCATTGTTGTTTTTAGATAATAAATTTTCACCAAAATTAAGTCTGCTACCTGGTAGAAATAAATTTTTATAAAAAGTTTTTGATTTTCTAAATTTTTTATTACTTTTGATTCCCTTAATATTGCTAAAATCCCAAAATCTACTCCAAAACTCAGGTGAATTTTTAATACTCCAATTTAATAATTTTTTATAATTTCTGTTAAATTTAATTTTTAATTTTTTTGAGATGTATTTTTCAAAAGCGAATAAATTTGAATTTTTTATTAAAAATAAAGAAGGTTGCCAAAGTTTTTTACTCATTTTATTAAATTAAATTACTGTTATAGAATTAATCTTATTTATGATAACCTCACTAACATTTAAAAGAAAATGAGAACTTTTTATCCTCCGATTCGGTCATGTTTTAGTCTATTTTTGTTCTTTAGCAGTAACAATATCTGGTAGGTAAAAAAAAAGAAGCACAAAAGATAGAGATGACAAAAAAAAAAATTACAGCTGTTCTCGGGCCTACCAATACAGGTAAAACCCATCTAGCTATCGAAACCATGCTTTCTTTTGAAAGCGGCATGATTGGATTTCCACTTAGATTATTAGCAAGAGAAGTATATGACAAAGTTATCACGAAAATAAGTTTAGATAAAGTTGCACTAATAACTGGTGAGGAAAAAATTATTCCATCTAATGCTAAATATTTTTTATGCACAGTTGAGTCTATGCCAATTGACAAACATCTAGAGTTTGTTGGCATAGACGAGATTCAAATGTGCTCTGATCATGAAAGAGGTCATATTTTTACCGACAGACTTTTAAATATGAGGGGAGAAAAACTTACAATGTTAATGGGTTCCAGTACCATTAAAAATATTATTTCAAAATTAGATGCAGATATTGAATTTATTAATAGGGAACGACTGTCTAAACTTACCTACGCTGGTCATAAAAAAATATCAAGAATTGACAGAAAAACAGCAATCATTGCGTTTTCAGCTGAGGAGGTTTATGCAATTGCAGAGTTAATAAGAAGACAAAAGGGTGGTGCTGCTATTGTAATGGGATCACTAAGTCCAAAAACAAGAAATGCCCAAGTTGAATTATATCAATCTGGAGATGTCGATTTCTTAGTTGCAACAGATGCAATTGGAATGGGAATAAATATGGATTTAGATTTTGTTTATTTTTCAAATGTTAAGAAATTTGATGGAAAAAAATTAAGAAGATTAAATCTATCTGAAATAGGTCAAATAGCCGGTAGAGCTGGCAGGTACCTTAATGATGGTAGTTTCGGTATCACTGGTGATTGTAAAGAAATATCTCCAGAAGAGGTAGAATTATTAGAAAATCATAAATTTGAAGAAATTAGAACTTTGTTTTGGAGAAATTCAAATCTTAATTTCAATAACCCAATTAGTTTAATTAAAAGTTTAGAGCAAAAACCTCAGATGGAATGGCTAAGAAAAATTCATGAATGTGAGGATGAAAAAGCACTTAAATATTTTTTAAAAGATCAAAGAATTTTAAATAGAGGATTTGATAAGAAAACTTTAATGCTCCTATGGGAATGTTGCCAAATACCTGATTTTGTTAAAAAAACTTATGGAAATCATTTTGAGGTTATTGGAAATGTATTTAAATTTTTAACTAGCAAAAAAGGACTAATTTCTGAAGATTATATGAGATTACAGCTCATGAAACTAGATAAATTAGATGGAAATGTAGATTCTTTATCAAATAGAATTGCAAATGTCAGAACTTGGTCATATGTTTCGAATAAAAATAATTGGGTAGAAAATCAAAGTTATTGGATTGAAAAAACTAAACACTTAGAAGATAGACTTTCGGACAGATTACATGAAGAACTTACTAAAACTTTTATTGACAAAAGGGCAAGTATGCTTGCAAGAGGTTTAAAACAAGATATGGAATTTAAAACTGAAATTTTACAAAATAATGAAGTTAAAATTGACGATCAATTCATTGGAAAGATAAAAGGACTAAAATTAGAACTAGATTTAAAAAAAGGTGCTTTGGAAACTGATATTAAATCTTTAAAAAAAGCTGCAAGGCAGACTATTGGTCCAGAATTAGAAAAACGTGTTCAATCAATAATTGATACAGGGTTAATAAGTTTGAATGAAGATTTTAAAATTTACTGGAATGATTTTCCAATTGCCAAATTAACTACAGGTAATGACTATTTAAATCCTGATTTTGATTTAATCCTTGATGATATTATTGAACAAAATACTAAACAAAAATTAAACGATTATATTAACAAATGGATACATACAAAAATAAATAATGTTCTTAAAAGTTTAATTGATTTAAAAAATATAAAAGAAAAT
>CACAIU010000026.1 GCA_902532645.1 uncultured Pelagibacteraceae bacterium
CTGGAATATTATCACCCTTATACCAAGAATTTTTTGCTTTCATAAAAAGAGATTTGTTGGCTAATGTATTTATTTTTTTAACCCAATTTTCAGCTTCTTTAGCTTCAGGTTCAACTGAAAGACTATTTGATTTTTCTAAATATTTAATAAATTCTGATATCCATTCTACATGTTGTTGAATTTGCGCAGGAACATTAGTTAATACTGAAGGACTACCAGGTCCAGATATGATAAAAAAATTTGGAAAATTTGGTATCATTAAGCCTAAATATGTTGTCGGACCATTTTTCCAATATTTGTTTAATTTAATATTTTTTCTACCAGTCAAATTTAAAGACAAAATAGGACCTGAAAGCGCATCATAGCCTGTTGCAAAAATTATTTTATCAAATTTTAATTCCTCGTTATTTGTCTTTATGCCATTTTTTGTAATCTTGACTATTGGATTTTCTTTTAAATCAATTAAACGAACATTTTTTCTATTAAATGTTTCAAAATAATCTATATTTAAAGTTGGTCTTTTTGAAGTAAATGGATGACCAAAATCTGTGAGTTTTTTTGCAATTTCTTTGTCTTGAACAATATTTATTATTTTTTGCTTTATATAGTTTGAGGCTATTTTGTTGGCATTTAATTTTTTAGTTATATCGCTAAAACATGCCCTAAATGATAAACCTCCATTTAGCCATGCTTTTTCTAAAATTTTTAATCTTTGTCTCTCATTAAAATCAAAAATAGATTTTTTCGAAAATTGAAACGCATGACCACCTGGTGTTTTTGTAAGTAAGTTTTTAATTTGCTTGTAATTTTTTTTAGTATTCTTAACAAAAGTTTTTGTAAGTTTTCTGTTTCTTGCTGGAACGCTATAATTTGGAGTTCTTTGAAATACTGTGAGAGATTTTGCAGATTTTGCAACAACTGGAGCAATTTGTATTCCACTTGACCCTGTTCCAATTTGTGCAACTTTTTGATTTTTAAAACTTATTTTTTTATCTGGCCATTTTCCACTGTGATACCATTCTCCTTTAAAATTTTTAATACCTTTAATATTTGGTACATTAGCTGCAGATAATGATCCAACTGCGCTTATTAAATATTTACAATAAAATACTTTTTTTTTATTTGTTTTTACTCTCCATAATTTTTTTTTATCTAAATAAACAGCTGAAATAACTCTATTGTTAAAAATTATATTCTTTCTTAAGCTAAGTTTTTTTTCTACATATTTAAGATAACTTAGAATTTCTTTTTGTTTAGGGTATCTTTCTTTCCATTTCCAATTTTTGTAAATTTCTTCAGAAAAAGTATAGCAATAAATATGGCTTTCAGTATCACATCTCGAACCTGGATATTTGTTCCAATACCAAGTCCCTCCTAACTCTTTACCTTCTTCAATAACAAGAGTTTTTAAACCTAATTGATCTCTACATTTGTGCAGTTGATATAAGCCAGAAAAACCTGCTCCTATAATTATTGCATCTAAATACAAAATTTTAATTAAATTGTGTGGTTTTTAAAAATTTTACTTCCACCTTTATTTTCACCACTTACTAAATGTAGTTCTCTTTGCAGTGAATATCCTACTTTGTCTTCTATTGTTTTGGCGCCCACATGATCAAAAAAAGATGTAGCAGGCATATATCTATATGTAAGTCCTGCTCTTCTTTTTCCAGAATTGTTTGCTCTTGATCCATGAAATAAATAAACATCATGCATTGAGAACATTCCTGGCTTTAAATGAACTGATTTTGCTTGGTCTTTAATTTCATCAATATTTTTTAAGGTTTGATTTAAAGTAACATTTGTGGATTCTAGTGTGTTGTGTTCTGCCAACTTTCTATCTAGGTGTGATCCTGGTACATACTGTAGTGGACCATTTTCTTCTGTAACTTCATCAATTGACAGCCAAACAGTTACTGATTCTAGTGGTTTTATGGGCCAGTATTCACCATCTTGATGCCAAGGTGTCTCTTTTCCATTTTTTTCTTTTTTACAAAATAATGATGATCCCCAAAGAATTATATCTTCTCCGATCAATTGCTTAACCTCACTTATAATTTCTGGATACATTGCAAATTCCAGAAATTTATTATCTCTCTCATACAAACCGCTTACAAATTCATTATTTTCATCTTTATGATCTTCAAGATATTTGTCTAAAGCTGAGTTTAAATCTTTTACTTTATCTGAGGATAATTGAGTTGAGCTTTTTACTAAGCCATCAGTATTGTAAGTTTTAATTTGATTAACTGAAAGCATATTTAAAATATATGTAAGTTTAGTTCTAATGTCAAATTTTAAGTTTATTTAATATATATAAAGTTTATATTTAATTTTTATTCCTAATAAATCAAAATGAAAAATATTTATACTTGGTCAGCCAAACCTGCACAGCGAAATCTAACTGTTGCAGATCTTAAATCTTCAAAAGGGAAAAAAAAATTTACTCAAGTTAGGGCAAATACATTTGATGAAGCTTTTGCAGCAGAAGAAGCTGGTATTGATATGATTGTTGCAAATGCAAGAAACATTATTGAAGTAAGAAAAGGTTCTAATAAATTATTTCTAACAGCTTCGTTATTTTGGGAAGAGTTTGTTACAAAAGAAGAAATATTAAAAGGAGCATTTAAAGCATTAGAAAATGGAGCTGACGCAATTTTTACTCCGAGAAACACTGAAGTTATAGAAATGTTATCTAATGAAGATATTCCTGTAATGGGTCATCTTGGTTTAGTACCAAGAAAATCATCTTGGTTTGGTGGTTTAAGAGCTATCGGCAAAACCCCAAAAGAAGCTCATGAACTTTTCCAAAAATTCAAAGATTTAGAAAATGCAGGAGCCTTCGCGGTAGAGGGTGAGGTTATACCAGAAAATGTAATGAAAGAAATTTCAGATAGAACAAGCATGATAACTGTGTCTATGGGTTCAGGAAAAAAAACTGATATTATATATTTGTTTATGGAAGATATTTGTGGAGATAATCTAATTCCCCCTAGACATGCAAAAGCATATGGAAATTTATTAAAACTCAAACAACAAGTAAATATTGAAAGATTAAAAGCATTAAAAGCTTTTAAAAAAGATGCATTAAGTGGAAAATTCCCTCAAAAAAAACAATCAGTAAGTATAAGCAATCAAGAATTTAAAAAATTTTTAAATTTGTTGAATTCATAGATTATTTAATTTTTTTACTTTATAAGCAATTGAAATGGAAATCTTTGATTATATAATTCTTGGTGGAGGATCAGCTGGTTGTGTTCTGGCAAATAGACTGTCTGCAAATCCTAAAAATAAAGTTCTACTTCTTGAGGCTGGTGGTAAAGATACTTATCCATGGATCCATATTCCAGTTGGTTACTTTAAAACAATGCATAATCCAAAAGTAGATTGGTGTTTTAAAACTGAACCTGATGAAAAAATGAATAATAGATCGATTAGATATCCAAGAGGTAAAACGCTTGGAGGAAGTTCCTCTATCAATGGCCTTCTGTGGATAAGAGGACAAAGTGAGGATTATAATATTTGGCGCCAGTTAGGTAATACAGGCTGGGGTTGGAATGATGTTCTGCCCTATTTTTTAAAATCAGAAAATAATGAATTAGGTAAAGGTGAGTTTCATAATGACAGTGGTCCAATTACAGTAGCAAATAAAAAAATTAATTTAAAGCTACTTGATGAATTTCAAAATGCTGCTGAAGAATATGGAATACCAAAAACAAATGATTTTAATACTGGAGATAATACTGGTGTAGGTTTTTTTCAATTTACAACAAGTTTTAATAAAACTGGTTTAAAGTTAAGATGTAGTGCTGCAAAAGGATATTTAAATCCAGTAAAAAAGAGGTCAAATCTAAAGATTGTTGTAAAAGCTCACGTACAAAAAATAAATTTTGAAGGAAAGAAAGCTATTGGCGCTAGTTATTATAAAGGTGATAAGCTTGTTGAAGTAAAAGCTAATAAAGAAATAATTTTATCTGCTGGTGCAATTGGTTCGCCCCATATTCTTCAAGTATCAGGCATAGGAAATAAAGAAAAACTAAAAAAACTTGGTATTAATATAGTGCATGAGTCTAATGGTGTAGGGATGAATTTGCAGGATCATTTAATGTTTAGGCCAGTTTACAAAGTAAAAAATTTAAAATCTTTAAATAGAAAAGTCGAAAGTTTATTTGGTAGGTTTATGATGGGACTTGAGTATATTTTTAACCAAAGTGGGCCTGTTACTATGGGTGCAAGTCAGGTTTGTGGTTTTGTTAAAAGCGATCCATCTAGAGCAACTCCAAATTTACAGTTTCACGTTTCACCAGTAAGTACTGATATATTAGGAGTAACCCCTATGCATGATTTTGAAGGAATAACTCCTACTGTCGCAAATATTAGACCCACAAGCCGAGGTGAAATAAATATAGTTAGCTCTGACAGTCGAGTTTATCCAAAAATTAAAATGAATTATTTATCAACTGACGAGGACAGAAAAGTTGCAGCAACTGGTTTAAAAATAATTCGTAAAATTATGCTAGAGACAGAGACTTTTAAAAAATATGAACCAGAAGAATATAGACCAGGTGTTCATATAACTGATGATGAGGAATTAGTAAAAGAAGGTTCAAATTTTACTCAGACAATATTTCACCCGGTTGGAACGTGTAAAATGGGTCAGGATGAAATGTCAGTTGTTGATGAAAAACTAAAAGTAAGAGGTATTGATAATCTTAGGGTAATAGATGCCTCTATAATGCCCAATATAACCTCTGGAAACACTAATGCACCTACAATAATGATTGCAGAAAAAGGTGCTGACATGATACTAGAGCATTAATGTTTGCAGAATATTTTACACCAGAACAGATTGCTATTTTAACTCAAATTATTTTTATAGATTTAGTTCTAGCTGGTGACAATGCCATTATAATTGGAATGGTAGCTTCCAAATTTCCTGTTGAACAAAGGAAGAAAGTTATATTTTGGGGAATTGGTGGTGCAGTAGTTTTAAGAATAATATTAACCTTGCTAACTGCATATCTCTTACAAATTACTGGGCTAAGACTTATTGGGGGAATTTTACTTCTTTATATTGTTTACAAACTTTATGTTGATGTAATAAAAGGATCTGACACAGAAGAAGACATAAAAGTAGATAACTCAAGTTTTTTAAAAGCAATTTGGACTGTGTTACTTGCTGATTTTACAATGAGTTTAGATAATGTTTTGGGTGTGGCTGGTGCTGCAGGAGATCATTATGGATTACTTGTATTTGGATTAGTTCTATCGATTGTTTTAATGGCAACTGCAGCAACTTTAATTTCGGGATGGATTAAAAAATATAGATGGATAGCTTGGCTTGGATTATTAGCTATTTTAATTGTTGCTGTTGAGTTGATTTACACAGATATTAAAATATTATTCTTTTAATGTATCTTCAAAAAATAAATCTTAAAAAAAAATATGCTTTAGTCACAGGTGCAGGTAAAGGACTAGGAAGAGCATGTTCAATTGCATTAGCCGAGGCAGGTGCAACAGTGATAGCTTTAAGCAGAACATCTTCGGATCTTAATAAATTAGAAAAGGATATCAAAAAAGTTAAAGGCAAAATTATTAAGGTTCCATGCGATGTAATGAACTATGAAGATTTAAAACAAAAATTAGATAAAATTAAAATTATTGATGTGTTAGTAAATAATGCTGGAACTAACATTCCAGAACCCTTTGAAAAAATTAAACAAAAAAGTATGAATTATCTGGTAGATTTAAATCTAAAAGCAGCATTTAACGTGGCACAACTTGTTGTAAAAAAAATGATTAAAAATAAAAAAAGACCTGGTTCAATTATAAATATGTCATCACAGCTTGGTCATGTGGGTATGGGCGGAAGAAATGTATACAACATGACAAAATTTGGGATTGAAGGATTGACTAAAGGTATGGGTGTTGAGTTAGCAAAAAAAAATATCAGAGTAAATACTGTAGCACCTACATTTGTTGAAACACCTATGGTTAAAAACTTTTTTAAAAACAAAAAATTTAAAAAATTAGCCCTTGGAAATATCCCAATGGGAAAAGCGGCTACTGAAAGTGATGTTGCTACGACGGTATGTTTTTTGGCATCATCAGCATCATCAATGATAACTGGAACATCAATAATTATAGATGGTGGATGGACAGCTCAATAATTTATAGACTTTTTTTTGTTTTTTTAATTTTTATATCACCAGTAAAAGCTATTGAATTTCAAGGTAAATTTCTGCAAGGTCATTTTATTTTAGGCAAAACTGATCCTAATGCTAAAATTTTGGTTGGAAAAAAAGAGGTAAAAGTTTCAAAAGATGGTTTTTTTGTCTTTGGTATAGATAGAGATCAAAAATATGACCTAACATTTACAAAAATTATTAATGGAAAAAAATCAATAACTACAAAAAAAGTTTTAAAGAGGAAATATAATATACAAAGAATAGATGGTTTGGCAGAAAGTAAAGTCACCCCACCTGAGTCAGTTTATAAAAGAATTAAAAAAGAGAATAATGCAATTGGAGAAGCAAGAGCAATTAATTCTGATTTACAATTTTTTAAGGAAAATTTTATCATGCCAGTTGAAGGTATAATAAGTGGTGTTTATGGCAGTCAAAGAATTTTAAATGGTAAACCAAGGTGGCCTCACTATGGAATAGACATTGCCGCTAAACAAGGAACGATGATTAAATCTTCTGGTTCAGGTATAGTTACTATGGCTGAGGATGATTTATATTATACTGGTGGAACAGTTATAATGGATCATGGTCATGGGATATCCACAATATATTCTCATTTAGAAAATGTTTTGGTCTCAGTTGGTGATCAAATTAATCAAGGAGATGTAATAGGAACTGTAGGTTCAACAGGAAGATCGACTGGACCTCACTTAGACTTTAGAGTTAATTGGTTTCAAACACGATTGGATCCTATGTCTGTCTTAAACTAAATCTCAGATTTTGCTCTGAAACGTTCATAAATCAATCTAGACCTAACTCCTAAACTTAAAATTGGATCAGGAGGAAGCCAAGTGGGTTTATTTCTTGCTTCAATAGTTTCTATTTCTTTTGTATTTTCATTACTTGCTTTGATTGCTATTTGTTCCCCAAATAAAGTACCAACTCCAATACCAGAGCCATTATAACCACCTGCAACATAAACGTTGTCTTTAATTTTTTCAAAAATTTGTGAACTATTTCGGGTTCTAGAAACTATTCCTGACCATGTAGTTTGTATTATATTGTCTGGCAATTTAGGAAACCTTTTTTTTATTCCAATTTTTTGCATTATGGATCTTTTTTTTAAATCTTCTTTAGACATATGGAAAGAATTATATAACTCAGCTGTATTTCTAATTAATATCCTTTTGTCTTTGGTCAGTCTAATTGTTGCTCCCATTGGTTTAACAGGTAAAATACCCCATTCATCTGGTTTACCAATTGTTTCAAATTCTACCTCTGTAAGAGGTCTAGTCATACTTGCGGTTAAAGTTAAAGGAAAATTATAATTTACTTTAATTCCTAAAGATTTCAAATATCCGTTTGTTGCAAATATTATTTTTTTTGTAGTAATTTTTCCATTATCAAAATTACATGAAATATAATCTTTAATTGAAAACCAGCTTAATAAAAAAGAATTTTCAAGTAATTTGACGTTATTAGGTAATGCATTTATCATCGATCTTACTAATTTTGCTGGATGTAACAAAATTCCACCTTTTGTGTATAGCGCAGTGTTATAAAAGCTTGTACCTAATGTTTTTGACAGTTCTTCTTTTTCCAATAAATTATTTTCATAACCTAATTTTGATAAAGTATTTGAAAAGTTTTTTAAAATTTTTCTGTCCTCAAATTTTGATGACGCAAAAAATTTTCCACTTTCATTCCAATCACAATCTACTTGATATTCTTTAATAAAATTCCTTACCGATATTACTCCAAGACCATAAACATCAGTTTTTTTTTTATAATTTTTTAACTCTTTGTTTGATGAAAAACCATCGTTTAACGTGGTATCAACTAAATAGCCTGAATTTCTGCCACTAGCTCCTTCTCCAGCTAACTGTGCATCTACAACTAATATATTTTTATTTGGATTAAGTTGCGCTAATTTACGTGCAGCAGATAATCCTGTAAAACCTGCTCCTACTACTAGCCAATCACAAATTTCATTTTTGGTTAGAGTTTTAATGTTCTTCCTTGGTTTTAAGTCATTTATCCAAGCACATTTGTTATCATTTTTAATATTCAATTTGACTTTTTTTTTACTTAATTGGTTTCATTGATAAATACTTATTATATAAATAAATATATAGTTTATATACTAAATAAAATGATTATTTCAGTTTTAATTCCATGCTTTAATGAAAAAGAAACAATAGAAGAAATTGTTAAACGAATAAATAATCTTAAAAATATAAATACTGAAATTATAATTATTGATGATTGCTCCAATGATGGGACTACTGAAATATTAAAAGAAAAAATTCAAGATAAAGTTTCCAAAATTATATTTAATGAGTCAAATTTTGGAAAAGGATATTCTTTAAAAAAAGGTATAGAGGTTGCTCAAGGAGAAATAATTTTAATACAAGATGCTGATTTAGAATATGATCCAAAAGAATATTATAAACTTACAAAGCCTATTATTGATGGAAACGCAGACGTAGTTTATGGGTCAAGATTTATTGGTGGTGATGAAAGAAGAATACTTTTTTTCTGGCATACCATTGCAAATAAATTACTAACTTTGCTTTCAAATATGTTTACAAATCTTAATCTTACAGACATGGAAACTTGTTATAAAGTTTTTAAAAAAGAAATAATTAAAAAAATTGATTTAAAAGAAAAAGGATTTGGTTTTGATCCAGAAGTAACTGCAAAAATTGCTAGATTAAAACCAAAAATTTATGAGA
>CACAIU010000027.1 GCA_902532645.1 uncultured Pelagibacteraceae bacterium
AAAGTAGAAGCAAAGAAAATATTGCCAAACATTATGATCTAGGTAATGATTTTTTTTCTCTTTGGTTAGATGACTCACTCACTTACTCTAGTGCTATTTTTGATGATAAATCGAAAAATCTTTCTGATGCTCAAAATAATAAATATCAAAAATTAATTGATTTAATTAAACCAAATAATGGCGACAAAGTTTTAGAAATAGGATGTGGCTGGGGAGGTTTTGCTGAGTACTTAGGTAAAAAATATGACGTTAAACTAGACTGTATTACAATATCAAAAAAACAATTTGAATACGCAAAAGAAAGAATTTTTAATTGTGGTTTAAACGAAAAAGTAAATATTGAAATAAAGGATTACAGAGATCTTAAAGGCAAATACAATTCAATTGCCTCTATAGAGATGATCGAGGCAGTTGGTCAAAATTATTTAGAGGGTTATTTTAAAACTATTAAAACCAACCTATCTGATGGTGGCAAAGCAGCAATTCAAGCAATTACAATCGATGATAGGTTATTTGATAGATATAAAAACAAACAAGACTTTATTCAAAAATATATTTTTCCAGGTGGTTTTTTGCCAAATAAAAATAGCATTAATCGATATGTTTCTGACAACGGTTTAACTGTTAATTCATATATTTCTTATGCTGATCATTATGCAAATACATTAGCTATTTGGAGAAATGAGTTTTTAAAAAAATGGGATTTAATAAAAAATCAAGGTTTTGACTCAACATTTAAAAGAATGTGGGAGTTTTACCTTTCTTATTGTGAAGCAGGATTTAAATCAAAAAATATAGATCTAATTCAGTTTTCAATGCAAAAAAAATAAAATAATGGAGATATTTATGCGACATATAAAAATTATTAAGCCAATTTCGTTGATAATTTTGTTATTCTTAATTACAAGTTGCTCGAATAATAGCGCTATGAAACCAGAAGATTTTAAAAATAAAGAACCGAGATTAATAATTGAAGAATATTTATCTGGAAATGTTAAGGCTTGGGGTGTTCTGCAAAATAGATCAGGAAAAGTAACAAGACAATTTTCTGCAGATTTAAATGGAACCTGGGATGGAAAGCAATTAATTCTTAAAGAAATATTTAATTGGGATGATGGTGAAGTTCAAGACCGAGAATGGAAAATAAATAAAATTGATGAAAACAATTATGAAGGGACAGCAGGTGATGTTGTTGGTAAAGCGAAAGGTTATTCTTATGGACCTTCATTTAAATTTGAATATGTTTTATTAGTTCCTGTTAAAGGTAAAGAATTAAAAATCACTTTTGATGATTGGATTTTTAAGCAAGATGAAAGAGTTGCAATTAATAGAGCAAAAATGACTAAATTTGGTTTTAAAGTAGCTGAATTGACAGTTGTATTTATAAAAGATTAACTATTTTTTTTGATATTTCGTTAGTTTTCCAACTAAACCAAAATAAATTTTACTCGGTAAAAAACTCAACAATTTTAATGTAATTGTAAGTGATTTTGGAAAATGAATTTCAAATATATTTTTATTAACTAGACCTTCATAAATTTGATCTGCAGCATACTCAGGAGTTTTTAAAAAAGGCATTTTAAAATCATTTTTATCTGTCATTGGTGTTTTAATAAACCCAGGAGACACTAAACAAACACGCACATTGTATCTTTTAAAATCAAAGTACAAACTTTCAGCTAAGTTATTTAATGCAGATTTAGATGGTCCATATCCGGTTGAATTAGGTAACCCCCTATATCCTGCAATTGACGAAACAATAGTAATTATACCGTTTTTTTTATCTCTAAAGTATTGTTCAACTGCTTTGATGCTATTCACAGTTCCAAAAAAATTTACTTTAAAGACATCTTCCATTTGTTCGACATCTATATCTTTTTCTTTTTTAGGATCCCATGTTCCGGTTGAAAAAAAACAAATATCTATATTTTCGTATTTGTTTTTAATTTCATTAAACACTTCTTTGCACTTTTCTTTATCTGTTACATCTAAAGGAAAACCTGAAATATTTTCATAAGAATTTGAAAGCTCATTTAGTAATTCAGCTCTTCTTGCAGATATAGCAACATTCCATCCCTTACTTGCAAACTTAATTGCTAAAGCTTTTCCAATACCAGTACTACCACCTGTAATCCAAATAGTTTTTTTAGTCATTTTTTGTTATGTATATATCTAACATGTTTAAAAATAAATTTTTAACATTTATATTGTTTCTTGCTATTACATTCTCTGCTTCATTGATTGGTGGTTTAGCTACTGTTACTTTTAAAGAGCCTTGGTACTCATTGCTAAATAAACCAACATTCAATCCACCAGATTGGATATTCGGACCTGTTTGGACCACTTTGTATACATTGATGACAATTTCAATATGGCTTTATTGGCATACTAAAAATAGAGATATGAATACTGTTTATATTTACTTTATTCATTTAATTTTCAATACAACTTGGAGTGTAGTTTTTTTTGTTTTCCATAATATGGTTTTGGCACTTTTAGTATTAATCATACTAATAGCATTGATAATCAATCTTATTTTAAGGTTTAAACGCGTCAAGATGTTGAGCGCCTATCTAATGATTCCATATTTACTTTGGTGTAGCTTTGCACTAATTCTGAATACAAGTTTAATTATGTTAAATTAGATATGGATGATGTTGTAGTAATTGGTGGTGGGATAATAGGGGCGGCGACTGCTTATTTTTTATCCAAAGAAGGTAGAAAAGTAAAAGTTATTGAAAGAGATCCTACTTATAAAACAGCTTCATTCCCATTATCTCTTGGTGGTTTTAGAAGACAATTTTTCCAAAAAGAAAATATTTTATTAGGAAAATTTGCAAGAGAATTTATTTTTCAAATACCAGAATTATTAAAAACAGAAAAAAATCCCAATCCAACAGCTAGCATGGTAACTAATGGATATCTTTTAATGTTTGGTCCTGAACATGCTGAAGAACAATATAGAGCATTAGAAAATCATAAAGAATGTGATGCAGGAACAAAAAATATTAAAGGTTCAGAATTATCAAAAGTTTTCCCTTATGTGAATAGCGAAGGAATAGAGACAGCAACTTATACGGATAATCAAAGTGAAGGATGGATTGATCCATTTATGTTTCATAGTGCTCTTAAAAGTAAAGCAATAGAGCTTGGAGCAGAATTTATTAAAGGTGAAGTAAAAAGTATTTCGGAAATAAATGCTAAAACAATTGTTTCCGCAGCTGGTTGTTGGACTAAAGAATTGTTAGAGGATATTCCTGTTGTTCCTCAAAAGCATACCGTGTTTAGAGTAAAATGCCCAACATACATAAAAGAAATGCCACTAAGTGGAGACTTAACAACGGGTGTTTATTGGAGACCAGAGGGTGGGGAATATTTAGCAGGATCACCTATTTCTGTATTTGATGCAGATGATTTAGAACCAGCTTGGAATGATTTTGAGGAATTAGTTTGGCCAGCTCTTGCTAAGAGAATACCTGCCTTTGAAGAGTTAAAGTTAACTGGTGGATGGGCAGGTTACTATGATTGCAATAGATTAGATAATAATGCAGTTGTTGGTAAGCATCCAAAATATGACAATGTTTACATGGCCTCTGGATTTACAGGCCGGGGATTAATGCAGGCACCAGGCATCGGTAGAGCTTTAACTGAATTAATCACAACAGGATCATACCAAACAATTGATATAAGTGATTTTGCAGTTGAGAGAGTTTTGGGTAAAACTGCTAGGCCAGAGCCTTACGTTCTATAAATTAAGTTCCACAAAAAGTTTGATATTTTTCGTTACTCAATGGAGCAGGCGCTTGATATTCTTCAATATTATTCTGATTGTCGTAAGGATTTTTTAAAATAGCTAATAACTTTTTCATTTTATCTAAACTTCCTTTATCTGCTTCAGCTAAAGCTTCCTCTACTTTATGATTTCTAGGAATTACAATTGGATTATTTGATTTCATAAGTTTACTTTGTTTTTCCGTAGTTGAATTATTTAGCTCAGATCTTTTTTTCCATTCATTTTTCCAATTGATAAAATCATTATTTTTGTAAATTTCATCAGAATTGACATCCATTAGATTACAAAAAGTATTTGTGTAATCTGCTTTATTTTTTTCCATCCAATTAAACAAATCATTAATTAATTTTTTATCATTTTTATCCTCACCAAATAGACCAAGTTTATCTCTCATCATATTCAGCCATTTATCTTCATAAATATTTTGAAAGTTATCAATTAAATCAGTTGCTATTTTAATTGCAGTATCCTCATTTTTATCAATTAGAGGAATTAAACATTCTGCAAATCTTGCTAAATTCCATTTCGTAATTGGTGGTTGATTAGAAAAGGCATATCTTCCAAATTTATCAATTGAGCTAAATACAGTTTTTGGATCATAATGATCCATAAATGCACAAGGACCGTAATCAATGGTTTCACCTGAAATTGCCATGTTATCAGTATTCATAACCCCATGAATAAATCCAACTCTCATCCAATTGACTACCAGCTGGCATTGCTTTTCCATTACAAGATTTAACAAGTCCAATGCTTTTGAATTTGATGTTTTAATTTCTGGATAATGTCTATTTATTGTGTAGTCGACTAAAGTATTTAAATTTTCAATGTTTTGAGTTGCAGCTATATATTGAAACGTTCCAACCCGAAGATGACTTGATGCAACTCTTGTTAATATAGCACCCTGTAAAAGATTTTCTCTTACAACTTTTTCTCCTGTTTTTACAACAGCAAGGCTTCTAGTAGTTGGAATATTTAATGAATGTATCGCTTCACTGATAATGTATTCTCTAAGCATAGGTCCTAGTGCTGCTCTTCCATCACCACCTCTAGAAAAAGAAGTTCTTCCCGAACCTTTAAACTGAATGTCAAAACGATTATCATTGTTAACTAAATGCTCACCCAATAAAACTGCTCTACCATCTCCTAACATCGTAAAGTGTCCAAATTGATGGCCCGCATAAGCTTGCGCAATGGTATTAGTTTCTTCTGGTATAGAGTTTCCAGAAAATATTTCTGCTAATTTTTTTTTGTCTATTTTTGAAAAATCTAAATTTAAAGTAGATGCTAGTTCATCATTTAAAATTACTAATTCAGGATCATGAACAGGAGTTGGTTTAATATTTTCTTTAAAAGTATCTGATAACTTTGAATAAGTATTATCAAAATGCCAACCAATGGTCATTTTAATTAACTAACTTCAGCTTGATTTTCTTTTGGTTTAACTTCTGTTTTAAATTGATTAGAGATTTTTTGTACTTCAACAGAAGATACTTTGTATTCAGCACACATTGTTTCTTCATCCTTACCATGACCTGTAACCATATTAACCATATGTTCTGGGAAATGGAACGTAGTAAACACAATTCCTTCTTTAACTTTGTCTGTAACCTCAACTTTAAGTGCAACCTCGCCTCTACCTGAATAAAGTCTTCCAATATCACCAGTGTTTAAATCTCTATGAGCCGCATCTTTAGGATGAATTAATAAAACATCTTCATCAACAATATTTATATTTTTTGTTCTTCTAGTCATTGTTGCTGCGTTGTAATGTTGTAAAACCCTACTTGTTGTTAAAATTAAAGGATAGTCTTTTTGATTAGCTTCTATTTCTGATGATTCTTTCCAATCAAAGTTTTTTAGTCTGCCTTTACCTAATTTAAATGTTTCTGTATGTAAAATTTTTGTATCAGTTCCATCTTCTTGAACTGGCCATTGTAATCCAAATTTTCCAAGTCTCTCTCTAGTAACTCCCTTAAAGAAAGGAACGATATCAGCTATTTCTGCCAGAACTTGATCTGCATCATAAGTTGGCTGATCAAATCCTAATTTCTGCATCATCTCAGTTACAATTAATCCATCAGGTTTAGTACCTGGTAGAGGAGGTACAGCTCTGTTCACTCTTTGAATTCTTCGCTCAGTATTTGTAAAAGTTCCATCTTTTTCTAAGAACGTTGTACCTGGTAGAACAACAGTTGCTAATTTTGCTGTCTCACTCATAAATATTTCTTGAACAACTAAAAGTTCTAAAGAATTCATAGCTTCAATTACATGGGCACTATTAGGATCTGTTTGAACAATATCTTCTCCAATGATCCATAAACCTTTTAATTCCTTGTTTATTGCAGCTTCAAACATTTGAGGAATTTTTAATCCTGGCTTAGTTGGGTGAGTTACTCCATATTTTTCTGTATAGAATTCTTGATGCTTTTCATCAGCTACAGGGAAATATCCAGCTCCTTGGTGTGGTTGACATCCCATATCTGCTGCACCTTGAACATTGTTTTGACCTCTTAAAGGATTAACCCCGACACCTTTTCGTCCAATGTTTCCAGTAATCATTGCAAGATCTGCAATTAACATTACAGTTTTAGATCCTTGTTCGTGTTCAGTAACTCCTAAACCATGGAACTCCATTGAATTTCTTGCAGTAGCATATGCAATTGCTGCTTCTTTAACTAATTGTTTATCTACACCAGCTACTTTTGCTAAATGATCAACATCTTGTCTTTCAATTTCTTTTAAGAAATTATCAAAACCTTCAGTTCTATCTCTAACAAAATCTGCATTATAAAGTTTTGATTTGATAATAAAGTGCAACATCATATTTAGAACTGCAACATTAGTTCCTGGTCTTAGTTTAATATGATAATCAGCAAGTTTTGCAAGTTCAGTTGTAACTGGATCAAGTACAATTAATTTTTTACCTTTCATAACTTGCTGTTTTATTTTTGCACCTGTTACAGGATGAGCATTTGTTGGATTAGCTCCAATTACCAAAAATAAATCTGCATGATAAATATCTTCTGTAGAGTTAGTTGCTGCCCCAGTCCCAAAAGTTTGTTGCATTCCCCAAGCTGTTGGAGAATGACAAATTCTTGCACAACAATCTACACTGTTAGTTCCCACAGCAGCTCTTATCATTTTTTGAAAAACATAATTTTCTTCATTCGTACATCTTGCAGAAGAAATTCCAGCAAAGGCATCTGGACCATTATCTTTTGTAATTCTATTCATTTCTCTTTTAATAAAATCATAAGCTTCATCCCAAGAAGCTTCTTCAAACTTTCCGTTTCTTTTAATTAAAGGTGTTTTTAATCTATCGGGATGATCATAAAAACTAAATGCATATCTTCCTTTAATACATGTATGACCAGCATTTACCTCTGTTTGTTTTGGAGTATCTATTGCAACAACTTTATCATCTTTTATTGATGCTTCTAAATTACATCCAACACCACAGTATGAACAAGTTGTTCTAACTTTTTTATCTACAGCTGCAGATTTAGATTGAAAAACATCTGAAATTGCATCTGTTGGACATGTATGTGCACATGCACCACAAGATACACATGAACTATCTCCAAACATCATATCATTATCAGTTGTTATTCTAGATTCAAAACCTCTTCCGCTCATTGTTAGTACAAATGAACCTTGAATTTCATCACAAGCCCTGACACATCTTCCACAATTAATACAGTTGTCTAAGTTCATTCTCATGTAATCATGAGAAGTATCTCTTGGAATTCCTTTATGTTGCTTAGGACTATTATATCTGTGATCAGAAACTCCTAGATCGTTTGCTACTGTTTGTAATTCACAATTATTGTTTACCTCACAAGTATCACATTCCATTGGATGGTCTGTTAAAACTAATTCAACAATATTTTTTCTTAGACTTGTTAAAGCTTCATTTGAAGTAAAGATATGTTGGTTTTCAGCAACTGGAGTATGACAAGATGCAACCACTCTTGTTGGACCATCTTTTTCTAAAGCAACTTCTACGGAGCAAACTCTGCAGGCACCATAAGGAGCTAGGTTTGGATCATCACATAAAGTAGGTACTTTTTTTTCACCTACATAGCTTTTTACAAATTTTAAAATAGATGTGTGTTTAGGACCAATTTCGTATGGTTTTCCGTCAATATAAGCAATTTTTCTTTTTTCTGAGCTCATTAATTATCTTTCACCATATCATTTTTCATTTCATCACCAAAGTATTTTAGAATGTTCTGAATTGGAGTTGGGATTGCCCCACAAAGAGCACATAGACATCCTTTTTGCATGGTAACCAACAATTCTTCTAGTAATTTTAAAGGAATTTTAGCTGTTTTCTTCTTAGCTTGGTCAAACATTTCTTTACCTCTGTAAGATCCAAGTCTTCCTGGGAAACATTTCCCGCATGATTCTTCAGCTGAGAATTCAAACAAGTGATGAATGTATTCAGCCATTGGAAAATCTTTTGGAATACTGACTACACTTGCGTGACCTAACATAAAACCCTTTGCTGTGAACTCTTGAAAATCTAAATTTAAATTTTCTATTTCACTTAAAGGAACAACCCCACCTAATGGACCTCCTACTTGAAAAGCTTTAACAGGCTCTTTATATCCACCACCAATTTCATTAAATATTTTTTTCATTGGTGTACCCATATCAATTTCATAAACACCTGGGTTGTTAAAGAAACTATCTAAACAAACTAATTTTGTTCCAGCTGATTTTTTATTTCCAACCGAAGAAAATTTTTCTGGTCCATTTAATAAAATTCCAGTTGCAGCAGCCAATGTCTCAACATTATTAACCACAGTTGGTTTTTTATATAACCCTTCGGTAACAGGGAAGGGAGGTCTTACATCTACCTCAGCTCTTCTTCCTTCAATGGATGCAATCAAAGCTGTTTCTTCTCCACAAATATAAGCACCTTGACCAATACAAATTCCAAGATCAAAAGAAAAATCGGTTCCTAAAATATTTTCACCAAGTAAATTTAATTTTTTAAGTTCATTGATGCAGCCATTAATTGCTTCAATAGATTTAGGATATTCACCTCTAATGTATAAAACTCCTTCATTGCTTCCTATCACATAACCACAAATTACCATT
>CACAIU010000028.1 GCA_902532645.1 uncultured Pelagibacteraceae bacterium
TAGCAAATGAAAGAGATACTAAGCTTAACCAATTGTTTAATGAGTTAAAAGCAAATAAATCGAAAGTAGCTTTTATAATAGAACAAGAAATTTGGGCTTTATGGAGTACACATCCAACAGATGAAAAACTTACTGCAAGACTAGAAGAGGGCTCTCAATTTGTGAGAGATCAAAACTATATTAAAGCAAAAGATATTTTTACTGAAGTAATTAATCTTGATCAAAGTTGGGCTGAAGCTTGGAATAAAAGAGCAACTGTACTTTATATATTAGGAGAATTTCAAAAGTCTCAAGATGATATAGATCAAGTATTAGCCCTAGAACAAAGACACTTTGGAGCTTTAGCGGGGCAGGGTTTAGTAAATATTCAGCTTAAGAATTATGAAAAAGCAATAAGAAGTTATGAACAAGCACAAGAAATTTATCCTGCTATGAGATCACCAAAAATAATGATTAAGCAAATAGAGGAATTAATGAAACAACAAACAATATAATGTGTGGAAGATACGTAGTAAAAAACCCCGTAACAAAAACAAATAAATTAGTAAAATCTGCAATTCAGGTTGAAGATGCTGAAAACTATAACGCTCATCCATATCAAAAACTACCTGTAATAAAAAAATATAAAAATGGAAATACTTTAGAAAATCTACAATGGGGTTTAGTTCCAGGATGGGCTAAAGACAAAGATTTTAAAGCTTTGATTAATGCAAGGTTAGAGACCATAGATGAAAAGGTTTCATTTAAAAAACTAATAAAAAATAATCGATGTGTTGCCGTTGCTGATGGTTTTTATGAATGGAAAAGGGAAGAGAAAGAAAAAACTCCTCATTATTTTACTCGTGAAGACACAAATCCTATTTTTTTTGCTGGTATCTTTGAAAATTATCAGTTTTGTTTAATTACAGAAGAAGCAAAAGAAAATATAAATGAAATTCATCACAGACAACCAGTTATTTTAAATCAAGGGGATATTAATCGTTATCTAAATTTAGAATTACAAGGTTCATCGTTTTTAAAAGAACGTAAAATTCCAAATTTAATTTTTCATGAAGTTTCAAAGGATGTTAATAAACCCACAAATAACAGTGCTTCTTTAATTCAAAAAGTTTAATTAGTCTCTAAAATTAACAAAATCAATCGGAAGACCTATATCAATTGCTTTGATTGCAGCGATAGCTTCTTGAAGATCATCTTTTTTTTTGCCATCTACTCTTAATTCATCGCCTTGGATTTTAATTTGAATTTTAAGTTTTAGTTTTTTGATATCAGCAATAACTTTTTTAGCATTTTCTTGGCTAATTCCCTCTTTTAATTCACTGGCTTGTCTAATAGATCCTCCTGACGCTCCTTCAGAACTTCTAACTTCTAAAACCCTTGGATCTACTTTTCTTCTAACTAAATGGGTTTGTAATAATTCATTTACTTGCTTTAATTTTAATTCATCAGGCGCATTAGTAGTGACTGATTTATCTTTTCGCTCAATTGAAATATTAAGCCCTTTAAAATCATAACGATTACTGATTTCTCTTAAACAATTAGCTAAAGCATTATCAAATTCTTGATAATTTATTTTACTAATTACATCAAATGAAGGCATATTTATATTATACAGTATTAATGATCAAAATTTAAACTAAATTATAAATTCTTGCAATAATAAGGCATTTTAGCTTATTGAGTTAATTGTAAATAATAATATATTTAACAAATGCTTAGTTATATCATTCCATTTTTAATACTTATCTTAGTAGTCGTTTTTATACATGAATATGGACACTACTATTTTGCCAGAAAATATGGAGTAGGTGTTACAGATTTTTCAATTGGTTTTGGTAAAGAGTTATTTGGTTGGAACGATAAATCTGGAACAAGATGGAAAATTTGTGCAATTCCTCTAGGAGGATATGTAAAATTTTTTGGAGATAGAAATGTTTATTCACAAGCTGATCATCAAGAAATCTTAGAAAAATATAACGAAGAGGAACGGGAAAAATTATTTATTTTAAAACCCTTGTACCAAAGAGTTTTAATTGTATTTGGTGGTCCTTTAGCTAATTTTTTACTAGCTTTAGTAATATTTTTTTCAATTTATACTTTTATAGGTAAAGATTTCACTCCTGCAGTCATAAATGAAGTTCAAAAAGATAGTCCAGCAATGACAGGAGGGCTAAAAGCTGAGGATATAATTTTAGAAATAGACGGTAATGAAGTTAAAAGCATTATGGAAGTTTCAAAATTTATCACGATGTCTACTGGTGATTTTATAGATTTCAAAGTTAAGCGTTCCTATGATGAATTAATACTAAAAGTAAAACCCAATATTGTTGAAGGTGATGACGGATTGGGAAATAAAATTAATAAAAGAATGGTTGGTATTAAGCTTGGTGCTTATAATAATAAAGTTAACCATGTTAAATTAGGACCTGCACAGGCTTTATATCATGCAGGTTATGAGGTTTATTTTGTAAGCGTTTCCTCATTAAAATACATCGGAGGAATGATTTTAGGTAAAGCAGATACTTCTCAATTGGGAGGCCCAATTAGAATTGCTAAAATTTCTGGACAAGTTGCTACTTTCGGAGTGTTGGCATTTATTAGTATGATGGCTTATATTTCAATAAGTTTAGGGCTTATTAATCTATTTCCAATACCAATGTTAGATGGAGGACATTTAATGTTTTATGCATTTGAGAAAGTTTTAGGCCGACCTTTGTCTCAAAAAACTCAAGAAGGTTTTTTTCGAATCGGATTGTTTTTGTTGCTATCATTGATGTTTTTCACCACATTTAATGATCTAAAAGACCTAGGTTTATTTAGATAATTCACATTCTAAAACTTTTAAAAATGTCAGTAAATCCAACGTTAATTTAAGTTTTTACAAGATATTGTGTGTTTTAAAAAACTAAACACTAAAAAAAAGCTTGATTTATCAACGTTTATGACAAGTATAAATATTAACCAACAAAACCGGAGCTAAAATGAATAAAAAACAACTAATTGCTAAGCTTTCTGGCTCATTAAACTTGAGCAAAGCAGATGCTGAGCGAACTTTTGATACAATTACCAACACTATTTTAGATGCTCTAAAAGGTGATGATTCAGTAAAAATTGCTGGATTTGGTACGTACAAAGTAGCTAAGAGAAAAGCAAGAGTTGGAAGAAACCCAAGAACGGGTGAGCAGATTCAAATTGCTGCTTCTCAAAAGGTAAAATTCTTACCAGCTAAAGCTTTAAAAGAAGTATTCAACAGATAATATTTTTTTTTAACAGCCCTAACGTTTTAAAAATACGTTCAGGGCTGTTACTATATGCAAAAACTGCATACCCAATTTTCCTAATCAGCGTTAGTTTAAAAAATTAATAAAACTATAAGACACCATTTAAACAAGTGGAGGTCTAATGACTAAAATAATAAAAAAAATATCAGCACCGCTTCTTAGTTTAATATTTTTATTAAACATGAGCAGTGCAGGTATAGCAGAGACAACTGTCTCTGGAGAAGTCCAAGCGATATTTAACTCGCTTCTATTTTTAATTTGTGGTTTCCTTGTCATGTTCATGGCAGCAGGTTTTGCGATGCTGGAATCTGGTATGGTAACTTCAAAAAGCGTATCAGTAATTTGTGCTAAAAACATAGGTTTATATTCAATTGCCGGAATTATGTTTTGGCTTTTTGGTTATAATTTAGCTTATGGAATTCCTGAAGGAGGATACATTGGAACATTTACACCTTGGTCAGATGCAAGTGCAGTTGACACTGGTTATGCTGATGGATCAGACTGGTTCTTCCAAATGGTATTCTGTGCAACAACAGTTTCAATTTGCTCAGGTGCTATGGCTGAAAGAATTAAGCTATGGCCGTTTTTCTTATTTGCAGCTATTTTAGCTGGAGTAATTTATCCAATCGTTATGGGTTGGCAATGGGGTGGAGGCTGGTTAGCAGAACTAGGCTTCTCTGATTTTGCTGGTTCAACACTAGTACACTCAACAGGTGGTGCAGCTGCTTTAGCAGGTATCATGTTGTTAGGTGCTAGATATGGAAGATTTGATAGTAAAGGTGAGGCAAAAGCAATTAAACCTTTTGCTGCTTCTTCAATTCCATTAGTAACTGTTGGGGTATTTATATTATGGTTAGGTTGGTTTGGATTCAATGGTGGATCTCAACTAGCTATTGGAACATTTGATGATGCAGTTGCTGTATCAAGTATATTTATCAATACTAATCTTGCTGCTTGTGGTGGTGTTATGGCTGCTGCAATAATCACAAGATTAATGTTTGGTAAGACAGATGTAATTCAAATGTTAAACGGAGCAATTGGTGGTCTTGTAGCTGTTACAGCGGAACCATTAGCGCCATCACCTTTAGCGGCTATTTTCATTGGAGCTGTTGGTGGATTGATCGTAGTATTTGGAACTAAATTATTATTCAGTTTCAAACTTGATGACGTAGTAGGCGCAATTCCAGCTCACATGTTTGCTGGAATTTGGGGAACATTAGCAGTGCCATTAACAAACACTGATGCATCGTTTAGTGCACAATTAATTGGTGTACTTTCAATTAACATTTTTGTGTTTGCTGTGTCCTATGTAATCTGGTCAATAATGAAAGCTACGTTTGGAATTAGATTAAGTAAAGAAGCTGAAACCAAAGGTACTGACGTTACAGAAACAGGAGTAATAGCATACGCAATACGTGACTAATTGCATGCAATGCAATATAGAGGCTCTTCGATCTCCATGTCGTTATCTCATTGAAGAGCCTCTAATAAAATAAAAAGAATTAACTAAAATCTCTCTCTCTAGTTAGTTAACTAAAGGCCCCAGAAATGGGGCCTTTTTATCTATACATGCTTATACAGCATAACTCTTTTGACCTATAAGCAATTCATTATCTGTAAAACTTTTATAAAAGCCTCACCTAACAAGGAGAGATAATGACACAATTTTCAAAAACATTAATTATAAGTTTAATATCATTATTAAGCTTTTCTAACGTTGCTTCAGCAGAAACAACAATGTCAGCTGAAGGACAATATATTTTTAATTCACTTGGATTTTATTTAGGTGGTGTATTAGTTGCTTTTATGGCTGCAGGTTTCTGTATGCTTGAAAGCGGATTAGTAACAACAAAAAGTGTATCAACAATTGCCGCAAAGAATATAGGTAAATTTGCAATTTGTTCATTAATATTTTTTCTATGTGGCTATAATTTAGCTTACGGTATTCCAGAAGGTGGTTTTATAGGATCTTTCTCAATGTGGAGTGATTCATCTGAACTAGCTACTGGTTATTCAGATTATTCAGACTGGTTTTTTCAAACAATGTTTGTTTGTGCAACTGCTTCTATAGTTTCAGGAGCTGTAGCTGAAAGAATTAAAATTTGGCCTTTCTTTATCTTTGCTGCAATCATGGCTGGAGTAATTTATCCAATTTCAATGGGCTGGCAGTGGGGTGGAGGTTGGTTAGCAACTTCAGGTTTTTCTGACTTTGCTGGATCAACATTAGTTCACGCTTGTGGTGGTGCCGCTGCATTAGCTGGAGTTATAGTATTAGGAGCAAGAGAAGGAAGATTCTCAAAATCAGGAGAAACTAAATCTTTAGTACCGTTTGCTGCATCTTCAATTCCACTAGTAACACTTGGAACATTTTTACTTTGGTTTGGTTGGTTTGGCTTTAACGGTTTTAGTCAATTAGCCATGGGAACTTTTGATGATGTTAATGCAATTAGTAAAATTGCAGTGAACACTCATTTAGCAGGTGCCGCTGGTACAGTTGCTGCAGCAGTTGTAACAAGATTGCTTGGTGGAAAAACTGATATTGTTATGATGTTAAATGGTGCATTAGCTGGATTGGTTGCAATCACAGCTGAACCTTTAACCCCAAGCCCTGTATTAGCGATTGTAATAGGAGCTATTGGATCATTAATAATGTACTTTGGTACAAAATTTTTAGAAAGTAAAAAAATCGATGATGTTGTAGGTGCAATACCCGTTCATATGTTTGCAGGTATATTTGGAACTTTAGTGGTTCCAATAAGTAACCCAGATACAAATTTTGGAACTCAGCTAACAGGTGTAATTGCAGTATGTTTGTTTAGTTTCATACTTTCTTACATTACTTTTAGAGTTCTTAAACAAACTATTGGTCTTAGAATTAGTGCTCAAGCTGAAAAACTTGGAACTGATGTTGCGGAAGTTGGAGTTAAAGCTTACGCAATACGAGACTAAAACATCTCTCTATAACATATAAAAGGCTCCTTAGAAATAAGGAGCCTTTTTTATTTTTTTACAATATTTTGAAGAGTTTCTAATACTTCTTTAGCATGGTCTTTCACTTTAACATTTTCCCAAACCTTAAGTATTTTGCCTTTTTTATCGATTAAATAGGTCGATCTAATTATTCCCATAAATTCACGGCCCATAAATTTTTTCTTACCCCAAACTTTATACTTTTTAAGAACTTTTATTTCTTCGTCAGCAAGTAAATCAAATTTGATTTTATATTTATCTCTAAATTTATCATGACTTTTTAAACTATCCTTTGAAACTCCGTATACTTCACAATCTAACTTTTTAAATTTAGAAAGAAGTTTGTTAAAATCATTTGTTTCAATAGTACATCCGGGCGTGTCATCTTTAGGATAGAAGTACAAAACAACATATTTACCAATTGAATCCTTTAATGAGTATTTATTATTTGTTGTTGATGGAACTACAAATGCTGGAGCTTTAGTGTTAATTTTTAACATAATTTTATAGCAATATAATCTTTTTGAGGTAATTTAAAATAAGATTATGAGCATTAAAACAATTCAAAATTTAGTTTCTGAGGCTATGAGTGAAATTAAAACAATTGATGCAGAAGAAGCTTATCAAATGGTTCAAAATAAAAATTGTAATCTTATTGATATAAGAGAAAGTAATGAACTAGAAAACACTGGTAGTGTTGAAGGAGCAAGTCATATTCCAAGAGGAATGCTTGAAGTATATCTAGATCCTAATAGCCCAATATTTCAAAATGGACAAATAGATCAAAATAAAGAATTTATTTTATTTTGTGCAGGAGGTGTAAGATCAGCTTTAGCTGTCAAATCCTTAAAAGATATGGGATATCAAAAAGTATCTCATATTGATGGTGGGTTTGGTTCTATAGCTAGTAGTAACTTTAAAATAATTTAATTAGTACCAATTTCTTCTAAAGCATATTCAAGTCTATCTTGTCCCCAAAAAATTTTATTATTAACAATAAAGGTTGGAGTTCCAAAAACTTCTTTATTAAAAGCATCAGTGGTTAATTTAATCAATTGATCCTTAACAGATTGTTTTTTTATGGATTGAAAAAATTCTTCGCTATCAATATTTAAATCCCTTATTAATTTAGACATATTCTCAACATTTGATAAGTCATGATTATCTTTCCAATAAGCATCAAAAAAACAATTTAAGTAATCGTTTTGCTTGTCCTTACTAACACTAATATATCCTCTCATCATATTTAAAGAATTTATTGGAAAATTAGAATTCCATTTGAATTCAATATTATTTTTTTCAGATACCAAATTGCAATCGTTTATATTATTTTTCAATTTATATTTATTAAATGCAGGAGAATCAATTCCAGCTAGCTTATGAAGACCACCTAAATAGACTGGTTTGTAATTAAATATGATATTTTTATGTTTAAGAATTTTTTTGTGTGCAATATATGCATACGGGCTAATTATATCGAAATAGAAATCTATATGATTACTCATATAAACTAATTCTTTTCGCGTAAAAAATTCTTATTATCCAGTATAAAAACAAACCTATTGGACCAATTAAATAAGTCACAATTAATGGCACAGCCATCAAAACTTTGTTTATAGAAAACTTTTGAGAATCTTTAACAATCCAACCACCAATAAATAAGTTTATTGCTATGAAATGAGTCCAAAAAATCATTATGTACAAATGGTCTTCAAACAACCTAGATAGTTCACTTAGACCTAGGTAAAGAGAGAAATTTCCATCAAAATCGTAACCAATTAAATAAGATTTATATAAAATGAAGATATAAACACCACTTAATATAAAAAAGGGAAAAATTGATGTTACAAAAATTCTACTTAAATGTGATTGAGGAAACACTATCAAGATAAACCAAAAAGGTAGAACACCAAGGTTGATCCACATGTAAAGTGTCTCAATTGAGAAATAAGTATAAATTTGTTCAATCATTTAGATATATTATATTAAATCTAAGAATGATTCCTATAAGAAATAAAAAAAAAACGCTCCAAGTAACTGTTGATGAGATGCGTAATTTTGCCTTTGCTTATGTTGAAAAGTATGCTCCTTCAAAACAACAACTCAAAACTTATTTATTAAAAAAATACATGAAACTATCAGCGTCTGATGTAAGAAAAAAAGATGTAAATAAATTGATTGATATTGTTTTGTCTGATCTAGAAAAAAACAGATTTATAAATGATCAATTTTATTCTGAAAGTAAAGCTAAAAGCATGATTCAAAGAGGAAACTCAATTAATAAGATTAGAAATTATCTAATTGGAAAAGGAATTAACGAAACATTTATTAAAGATACAGTCGATAAAATAAAAG
>CACAIU010000029.1 GCA_902532645.1 uncultured Pelagibacteraceae bacterium
TTGATGAACAAGGTGTTTGGGGAATAACAACCATAGACTCTGGAACAGGTACAATTGAAAATACCATTGAGATACCAACTGCACCTCAAACTAATAAAGGTTTAAAATTTCATGCAGCTGCAGCAGAACTAAAAAAAATCGATGACAAATTTTTTAAATTAAAAAACCATAACCCGCAGTTCAAAAGCGCAATCAAACAACTTAAAGATGATATTAAAGCTTACAGGAAAGGATTAGATGATGGTGAAGAAATAGCATCTGACTATGCAAAAAATATTGTTAAAATCGCAAGAAGAATAGAGTTTGCAAGCATCTATCCTCCTAGTGCATTAAATGAAATGCAAGCAGCAATAATAGAGTTTGATGAATTACAAATTAAAGAGCAAGGTGGATTAAGATTAATTGATATTCTTCTATTTCCAGCAGGAACAATTGTAGCAAGTGGACCAACATGTTCTGAACAAGGTTCAGGTAGATGGTTACCTAAACCATCAGATACATTTAATAAGTTTGTATTGATGTCTAAACCAAGTGTTGGATACAAAAATATTCCTCTGTTATGGATTGAGATGGTTGATGTAAGTAAAATGATCGGATTTATTTTACCTGATTGGATTGCAGATATGTTGCCTGGTGAATATCCAGTGCATACAAAAGATGGAATTGTAAAAGAAAACTTTAAAAGTAACGTTTTAAAAGTAGTTACTGGTGACTTTAAATTATTTAAAGTACCTGTTCCATATGGACACATATGGGACTCATTCTTAAGGGTATTTTTAGGTTTAGTTTTTGGAATTCTTATTGGGGTGCCATTAGGATTGTTTATGGGTTTAAATCGATTTGCTAAAGGCTTCTTTGATCCTTTAATTGAATTATACAGACCTGTTCCACCGTTAGCTTGGGCGCCATTGATTATTTCAGTTCTTGGAATAGATAATACGGGTAAAATATTTTTATTATTCATGGTCTCACTTTCAATTATGATTATTTCTGCAAGAGCTGGTGCATCAGGAACACAGCTTTCAAAAATACATGCTGCACACTCCTTAGGGGCTACTAAAAAACAAATTTTAAGATATGTGATTTTCCCTAATTCACTTCCTGAAATTCTTACAGGAATTAGAGTTGCCGTTGGTATGTGCTGGGGAACACTTGTTGCTGCAGAGTTTTTAGCAGGTACAACTGGTATTGGTTTTGTTGAAAATGTTGCTAAAAAATACTTTCAATATGAAGTTATTTGGATAACAATTTTCATAATGGGTCTGTTGGGTCTTTTATTTGATATATCTTTAAGAAAAATTATAGATAAGACTATTCCTTGGAGAGGCAAAGGTTAAGCAAACACTTTTTAATGAATTAGACCTTTTTTATAAAACCAATGGCGGCACCGATGGTAGTCAAAAATCCAGCTAAAGGCAGTATAGCAACTGCATATTTTTTGGGCATATAATTCGGTTTGAACTCAATACCTTGCATACTAATTTCTAAATACCACATTTCCCAATACTTCCCTCGCATACCTTCTACAAGCTCAATTCCATAAATTATTAAGACTACACCAATTATCATAATCATAATTTTCCAGAACTGGCGTATGTATAATGAAACTCTCTCTGGTAATTTTTCATAAATTAAATTTAATGCTACATGTTCATTATCTCTTGCTGTTAGAGAAAGTGCTATAAACATCAACCAAATATTACTTAATACTGTTAGCAAATCTCCCCAAACAGGAGGGTTATTAAAAACATATCGCATTGTAACATTGTAAAGAGTAAAACCAACCATAGCAGCCAATAAGAGTGAGCACATAGCTTCCAACGTACGATGAATAAAACGATCAATACTGTTTAAAAATTTTATCATTAATTACTCAATAAGTTTGGAAGAAACATTGTTAGTTCTGGTACAATAAGAATAAAAAATAAAAGTAAAAACAATCCAATCAAATAAGGAATTAACGCAATAGCAACCTTTTCAAGACGTACTTGCGCTATTGTTGCAGAGGTAAAGTAGGCAACACCAACAGGTGGTGTTACTGATCCTATTAAGAAGCCAACTATTACAACCATAGCTGCTTGTACCTCAGGAAAGCCTGCTTGAGACATAACATTTACAAGCACTGGACCAACAATGATAATGTTAACTGCTGAGTCCATTACAGTTCCAAGAAGAAAAATGAATAATATTAAAGCTAAAATAAATAATATTGGAGAATCCGCTAAGCCTAAAAGCCAAGCTTCAAGATCACCAATTGCTCCAAGAGAAGTAAGTAACCAACTAAAAGGTCCTGAAGCAGCTATTATAATAAAAACCATTGCTGAATTACGGAATGCTCGTCGAAAAGCTCCTGTACAATCTTTCCATTTGATAGTTCGATAAACAAATACACCTGTAAACAATGCAACCAAAGCAGTGATGGCTCCAGCCTCAACAACAGATGCGACACCTCCCATTACTGAACCCACTAAAACTAAAGGTATTAAAAGAGCAAATGAAGAACGATATAATTCTTTACCAGCTCGACGTACTGAGAATGGTTCATCGCTACGCTCGAAGTTATATTTAACTGCAAAGTAATGGTTGATAACCATTATCACAACACCAATCAAAATCCCTGGAATAATTCCAGCTGCAAATAATGCTGCAATCGAAATCTCAGTTGCATTAGCAAGAACAATCATCATGATGCTAGGTGGAATAATCCCTCCTATAGTGGAACTTACACCTGTAACCGCAGCTGAAAATGCTGCTGGATAACCTGCTTTCTTCATTGCTGGTAATACTAATGCTCCGACTGTTGCGGTATCTGCTACGACAGAACCATTCATACCAGCAAAAAACATACTCACTAAAACATTAACTTGGGCCAACCCTCCTCGTATACGTCCAATTAATGCCCTACTTAACGCTACTAAACGATCTGTAATTGTTGCACTTGTCATTAATTCACCTGTCAGCATAAAGAATGCAATGGCAGTCAATGGAACTGAGTCAATTGCTGTAAACATTTGACTAGGAATTAAAACAAGAGGTACAGCATCTGTGAGAAGAATATAAACAAATGGAATCAGTATTAATATAAAGCCAATTGGAGCTCCTAATAAAATTAGAAAAAGGAGCACTACAAGTAAAATAATACTTTCCATGAATACTTATAAGTTATGATTTATTTTAGGCAAAGACCACTTAATTCTATAGAATTAAGTGGTCTTTACACAATTTTTATTGAACGAATTATAGAGCGCCAGCTGCTTCTAACTGAGCTACAAATCCATCCATACCTTGTTCTAGAAGTACTCTTTTAGCTACATCTGGTTCAAAAGTACCCTTAGCGTCTAACCAAGCACCAATTGCACCTGCTCTCCACTTAGTCATTTCCGCTTCTGTTGGAACATACCACTCTTTAGCAGATGCTTTAATTGCATCTTCACCATTTTTAATCCAAGCGTTATCCAACTCGTTTACTTTTTCTCCATAAGCATCAGCTGCTTCGTGTAACCATTTTCTTTGTTGGTCAGACAATGCATTGTACTGTTTAGCATCCATCGCTAAAATATTTCCAGACCACATTCCTCCGATCTCAGTAAAATATTTTGCAACTTCATGAAGTTTTGCTACGTGCTGCCATGGGCTAGCAACATACTGACCTTCGACTACACCTGATTGAAGACCTTGGTATAATTGGCTCCAGTCATAAGGTGTTGGTGTTGCACCCCAATTTTTAACTAGCATAAACTCAACTGGACTTTTAGTAGTTCTCCATTTAAGTCCTTTCATATCATCTGGTTCATGAACAGGTTTAGTTGCATTTCCAAGCTGTCTAAATCCTCCACTTGAATATACAGAAAGGCAGATATGACCAGCATTCTCAAGAGCTAGTTTACACTGTCTTTCAGCTAACCATTCATCTGATATTCTTTTAGCATCCTCTAATGATTTGAAAATAAAAGGCAAATCGAAGATTGCTAGCTCAGGTCCAAAATTACCATAGTTTGCAGTAGAACTAGTCCACAAAGCTATAAGTCCTTGGTTAGCTTGTTCACCACATTTTTGTTCTGCGCATAAGCTTCTTTGATAATGAGGTTCAATTTTCATCTTACCTCCAGATGCTTTCTCCATAGCTGGTATCAAAGCCTGATCTATTGCGTCACCAATTGGCATACCCAATCTACCAGTAGTTCCAAGCTTAAGAGTTATTTCTGCATATGCAGCTTGTGCAAAGAAAATAATCGCAACCACTTTGATAAGTGTTTTGCTAATTGTTTTAATAAACATTTTACTTCTCTCCTCTTAGTTAGTTTAAAGTATCAATTTAAATTAATTTAAGCCTAATTAAGTTTCCAACGGAAGTACACACAAAAAAAAACTTCTTTAATCAAAATGGGATTGCAATTAAAAGTTGTATTAATAATTTAATAGTTAATCTATTTATTTTAGTCTCAAGGTGTCTTAGATTAAAATTATAAAAAATAAAATAAATTACAATTTATAGAAAGAAATTTATGAGTTCAGGTAACAAATATAAATTAATAGCCAATAAACTTAAATTTGAAGGAAGAGCATTTATTAATGGGAAATATGTAAATGCTATTGATGGCAAAAAATTTGAAACAATAAATCCAGCAACTGGTAAGAAACTATGTGCTGTTGCAAAATGTAATCACAAAGATGTTAACTTAGCAGTTAAGGTTTCAAGAAAAGCTTTTAATAGTGGAGTTTGGTCTAAAAGCTCACCTGAACATAGAAAAGAAGTTTTATTAAAATTTGCTGAATTACTTAGAAAACATGGTGAAGAAAATTCAGTTTTAGAAAGTGTTGATACAGGTAAACTTATCACGGATTGTATTAATGAAGTTGCAAATGATGCCCCAATGCACTTTCAGTGGTATGGAGAATTAATTGATAAAGTATTTGGAAAAGTTGGTCCAACAGAACCTTCTATTACTAGTTTAATTGTTAAAGAACCTATTGGAGTTGTTGCTGGAATTGTTCCTTGGAACTTTCCTTTAATGATGGCGGTATGGAAAATGGCACCAGCTCTTGCAGCAGGCTGTTCGGTAATAATTAAACCAGCAGAAGACACACCTCTTACTGCAATAAGAGTTGCTCAAATTGGGAAAGAAGCTGGCATACCAGATGGAGTTTTAAATGTACTTCCAGGTTATGGTGATGTTGGTGAAGCTTTAGGTCGACACAAAGATGTTGATGCAGTTTCGTTTACAGGTTCAACTGAAGTAGGTGGTTATTTTTTAAAATACGCAAGTGAAAGTAATTTAAAACCAGTTGCATTAGAGATGGGAGGAAAAAGTCCATTTATAGTTTTAGAGGATGCTAAAATTACTGACGATTTGATTGATAATGCTATGAATTCTGCATTTTGGAACGGTGGACAGAACTGTTCAGCAAATATGAGACAGATAGTTCATAAAAAAGTAAAAGATGAATTTCTAGATAAAATTTTTAAAAAAGTTAAAAAATTAAAAGTGGGAGATCCATTAGATCTAAAATCGAATATGGGATCTATGATTTCAAAAGGACATTTACAAACTGTTGATGGATATATCCAAAAAGGAATCGATGAAGGGGCAAAACTTTTATCTGGAGGAGTTTCAGATAATAAGCAAAAAGGTTTTTATGCAAAACCAACTTTATTTGATGGATTAAAAGAAAATATGACCATTGCTCAGGAAGAAATATTTGGACCAGTACTTGGTGTTTTAACGGTTAAAAATGATGAAGAAGCTTTAAAAATTGCAAGTAATTCTAAATATGGATTACATGCTAGTGTGTTTACTCAAGACATAAATAGAGCATTTCATTTAGCTAAAAGCTTACCATGTGGAACTGTGTCAGTGAATACTTTTTCTGAAGGAGATATTAAAACTCCTTTTGGGGGATATAAACAATCAGGTTCACTAAGTAGAGATCAAGGTACTGAAGCTTTAAATTCATTTCTTCAAACAAAAACAATCTGGATAAGTCATAATTAATTGATGATCAAACCTTACAAGATAAGTGTACCTAAAAGTACACTTAATAATATATATAAAAAAGTAAGATCATATCCATGGAAGATGATGCAAAATGTAAATGGATGGGAATATGGAACTAATTATAATTTTCTAAAAAAAATATCTCAATATTGGACTTCAAAATATAATTGGAAGAAGTTTGAGAACAAAATTAATTCTTTTAAAAACTATAAGACTAATGTTGATGGTATAAATCTACATTTTATAATTGAGAAGAGTAAAAACCCTAAATCGAGACCTCTGCTACTATTGCACGGATGGCCAGGTAGTGTAATTGAATTTTTTGAGATTATTCCAAGACTTGCTCATCCTGAGGAATTTGGAGGAAAAATTGAAGATGGTTTTGATGTCATTGTGCCCTCTTTACCAGGATTTGGTTTTTCAACACCTATTAAAAAAGCTTTAGGTCCAAGAAGGATTGGCAAAATACTAAATAAATTTATGGTCAAAAATTTAGGTCATAAAAATTATATTGTACAAGGTGGAGATTGGGGAGCTACTATTGCAGCTTGGATTGGTCTTGATAGTGCAAAAAATTGTAAAGGAATTCATATTAATTGCTTACCAATCAGGCATCCAAAGGGGCCAAAAAATAATAAAGAAAAAAAATGGGAAAAAAAATTCAATTTTGATCAAATAATGCAGGAAGGATACAGGACGCAACAAGCCACAAAACCACAAAGTTTATCTTATGCAATGATAGATAGTCCAGTAGGAACCGCAGCATGGATTTTAGAAAAATTTCACGGTTGGTCTGACCTTAACAAAGGCAAAATAGAAAAAACATTTTCAAAAGATGAATTAATTTCAAATATAATGATCTATATAATTACTAATAGTTTTAATACTGCTGCTTGGATATATTTTGGCAGAAGAAAAGAAGGAGGTCGATCTTTTCCAAAAAATTTCAAAAAAATAAAAGTTCCTACTGCAATAGCAGAATTTCCAAAAGAAATGCTTGGATGGCCACCAAAATCTTATGTGAACAGAATTTTTAATATTAAAAGATGGAAAAAATTCCCTAAAGGCGGTCATTTTGCAGCTTTAGAGGTTCCAAATTTATTAATTAATGATATTAAAAATTTTTTTAATAAAGATATAAAAATATTCAAATAAGTGAAGACACCTCTACTTAAAAAACAAATTATTAAGATTTTTCAAAAATTTGGTCTAAGTAAAGATCATTCTTTAATTTCTACTAATGCATTAATAAATGCAGAATTAGTTGGTGCATATGGTCATGGTTTATCAAGACTTAAAATGTATTGTGATCGAATTTCTAAAAAAGTAATTAATCCAAAACCAAAAATTAAAATCAAAAAAATTTCTTCTTCTATTTCTCATATTGATGCAAATAATAGTATTGGTTTTGTTGCTGCTGATATAGGAATTAAAACTGCAATTAAACATGCCCAAAAAACCGGAATAGGAATGGTGGCTGTTAAAAATAGTGGTCACTATGGTTTATCAGGCTATTACGCTGAACAAGCAGTAAAGAAAAATTTAATCACTATGATATTTACAAATGCTCCACCTGCAGTTGCTCCACATGGTGCATTAAAAACATTATTTGGAACAAATCCAATTTGTTTTGGATCCCCTACTGGTTCTAAAATTCCATTTATTCTAGATACATCAATCTCAATGATTAATAGAGGAAAAATTAGAGTTGCAGCAAGAAACAATAAATCAATTCCTACGGGTGTTGCATTGGATAAATTTGGTAAACCAACTACAGATGCAAAAAAGGCACTTGCAGGGGTACAATTACCAATTGCAGGTTTTAGAGGCTCAGGACTTGCTTGGATGGTAGATATATTAAGTGGAGTTTTAACTGGAGGAAATCACGCAGGAAGAGTTAAAGATCCATTTGATGATTTTTCAGGTCCACAAAATATTGGACATTTATTTATTACTTTTAAAGCAAATTTATTTCAAAAAAATTATGACAAACGAATTAAAGATAATATTAAAACAATAAAAAAACTTCCTAAGATAAAAGGTGTTAAGGAAATAATGTATCCAGGCCAAAATAAATATGCCCGGTATAAAAATAACTCAAAAAAAGAAATTTCTATACTGGATATAATAAAGAAAGATTTGGAAACCTTAATAAGTTAACATCGTTAGAGCACCCAAAGAAACGATAACAGATGATAAAATTATTGTTCGTTTAACTTTTTCCTTCTTCTTTTCTTCCAGAAGTCTTTGCTTTAGA
>CACAIU010000030.1 GCA_902532645.1 uncultured Pelagibacteraceae bacterium
GATTCATAATTTTAAATTTAGAATTTCCAAAATAATTCTTCTCTAAAAAATGTTGGAGTTCATATGGTGTTATCAAATTAATATTGTCTTCTAAAGTTTCTTTATGAAGGTGACAAATATAACTAGCAAAGGGAATAGAATATTTGGGATTTAAAATTTCCATAGCATTCATATATTCAGAAAAGTATGTTTCTTTATCAAAAAAACTCTCATCTTCTTTATCAAGGCTATATTTAGTAGGAAATGACCATGCTATCGAATGACTTCGAAACATAAAATCTGGTTGGAAAAAATTCTTTTTTATCCATTTCCATGAACTGGGGAGTGGTTTTGCGTCGTTTAAATTTATTATTACTTTTCCATCAATTTTTACAATAAGGATACTATCATCATGATGTTCTATTTGATGACTAATTATTGAAAAATTTTCAGATAAAATATATTCTTTTTTATTTGTCATCTCACAAATATTTTTAAAACCTAGTTTGTTCAATTCTTGTCTCATAATTGAAGAAGGAAATTCTGGAACATATATTTTTGTTTCTTTACTAAATTTTCTCAGTGTTTTGTAATCAAAGTGGTCAAAATGCCAGTGAGTTAAATATATAAAATCAGTATTATTGTAAATCTTTTCATCTATTTTAGGTTCAGGGCACAAGAACCATGATGAAAAAAAAACAGGACTCACAAACCACGGATCTGTAATTAAACTTACATGATTATTATTTTCAATTTTTAAGCTTGCATGTGCGAGAAGTTCTAAATTCATAATTTATTATTAATATTAAATTAGCATAATACAATTGACAAAATTATTCATCTGAAGTAATTCTAAGACATGTTGAAATGCATGGTGGGAAATCTGTGTGAAATTCACTGGCTGTCCCTGCAACCGTAAAGTCGGAGCGCCACCCAACATAGTCCTTTGATGAATGAAGGCCAGGAAAAGTCTAGTTCTACTAATGATAATTAGCATCGGCATATTATTAATAAATGTTGGAGAAACATTAACTCCAATTAACTGATAGGTCGATTATGAAAAAACTTAATTATTTATTACTTATTGCAATGTTGCTAAATTTTACTGATTTATTTGCAAAAGATATTCCTGTTATAGTAATATCACCAGGTAAGACACTTCAATCAAAAGGTATCGTAGGCAGCGATGTTGAGGTTGTTGATAGAAATACTATTTCAAATTCAAGTGAACTTTTCATTGGTGATGTCTTAGACAATAATCTTAATGGTCTAAATTATTTTCAACAAGGTGGTTATGGAACTATTTCAGGGATTCAATTAAGAGGTCAGCCAAAAAGATATTCTACTGTCTATATAGACGGTGTTAAAGTTTCGGACCCATCTACTCCCTCTAATGATTACTACTTCAACAATTTAACTTCTGGATCGATTGATAGAGTTGAAGTTTTGAAGGGTGCACAAAGCTCTTTATATGGAAGCGGCGCACTAGCAGGAACAATTCAAATATTTTCAAAAAAAGGTCGAGAAGGTCATAATCAAGATTTCAACATCTCCTCAGGTTCATTTGGGACAAAAAAAATAGATTTAAGCTTTGATGGAAAAAATAAGAATTATGATTATTTTGTAGGTTTTACAAACCTAGCTACTGATGGGGAGTCTGCAATGAGAGATAACTCTGAAAAGGATGGTTATAGAAGTGATAGTTTAACAATGAATTATGGCTACAATTTTAATGAAAATTTTAGATTGGAAAATTACCTTTATTATAATGACTCATTATTAGAGTATGACTCCGTTAATAGATCACAAAATGATATTGAAGCAACAGATGATCAGCAAGCTATATATACTGCGCGTTTAATAAATAATTATGGAAATTTTAAGAATACTTTATCGTACAATAATACTTATGTTTTAAGAAATGTAACAGGAAATAGTAATAATAATTATTATGGATATAGAGATGCAATCAATTTAGTATCAGAATATAATTTTGATTTAGATAATAGAATAATTTTTGGCCTCGATAATGAATTTGATAAAGCTGAGCTTTACAATTATTATACAGGTAGCGCATATGCCGAAAGTGATGAAGCAATATTTTCTCAATATTTTGACTTACAGCTAAGACCAAAAGAGAATACATACACCACTTTTGGTTTGAGGAGAGATTATCATACCACTGCTGAAGATTACTACACTGGAAGAGTTACAATAGCTTATAAACCTGATAATAATACAAAATTAAGATCAAATATAGGAACCTCAGTGAGATTTCCAGCTTTAAATTCTTACCACCATGGACATTATTTAGTTAATAAAGAGAGTTTAAAAGCAGAGACTGGAAAAAGTATAGATATTGGTATTGATAAATTTTTTCCGCAAAATGATTTTAACTTAAGTGCTACAGCTTTTTTTCTAGAATATAAAAATGATATTAAAGGATGGGCATCTCATGGTGGAGGTCGACAAATTTCTTATGCAGGTGAAGCAGATCAGTATGTTTTGGATAATACTAATTCAAAAACAGAAAGTTATGGACTTGAATTAATGGCTAGCTTGAAAATGAATGAAAATTACTCTTTTAACCTAGGATATACTAGAACCGAGTCTCACGATGGTACTACTTGTGACGACCCTGATGCAACCGGAGGTCCTGGTTCAGCTGCATGTATCGATGAAATGAATGTGAGAGTTCCTAGACATCAAATAAATTTGTCTGGCGTAAACATATTTAACAATAATTTAACTCAAACAATAAATATCAAATATGTTGGTGAAAGAAGAGATTTTGGTAATGTAAATAATAGTTTTGAGGACGTTATACTTTCAAATTATTTAACTGCAGATTACATATTAAATTACAATCTATTTGATACATATAATTTGAATATATCTGCCAGAAACATTACTGATAAAAGATATTCTGAAGCTTTTGAGTACAAAGCACCTGGAAGATCGTTTAATTTTATGATAGGTAGAAGTTTCTAATGGAAAAAAACATCAAAATATCTATTGGAATATTTTTAGCACTAGCAGCTAGTAGATTTATTCCACATCCACCAAATTTTACAAGTTTAATTGCTTTAGGCTTTTATGTTCCTTTGATTTTTGGATTAAAATTTATATTTATAGTTGTGGCTTCATATTTTATTACTGATCTCATTATTGGTTTTCACTCTACTCTATTTTTTACATGGGGATCTGTAGTGCTTATAGGGCTATTATCTAATTATTTTTATAAAAATATATACTATAGAGTCGCTGGAGCTTTAACAGGTGCAATGATTTTCTTTATTGTAACAAATTTTGGCGTTTGGATTAATGGAAGTTATGGTTATAGTTTTAATGGTCTAATTATGTGCTATATAGTTGCTATTCCTTTTTTTACTTATACAATAATTTCTACAGTATTTTATAGTACGATTTTTGAAATGCTTATTTATCTTAAAAATAAACTTAAATTAGCCAAACATTAAGAATTAAATCTTTTTAATACTTCTAAATTATAAAATAAATTTCTAAATTCATATTTCTTTTTTAAATGCATAAGTTTTAAATTCTCAATATATTTATTATTTATATTAGAGAAGGAATAATCTTTATCAATATTCATCCATGCTTGCATTGGAAAAGTAAATCCAATTTTTGATTTATCAACATATTTTTTATTTATTTTAGTCTTTAGCAAATCTCTTAAAATAATTTTTGTTTGAAAAAGATTTGACTTGAAATTATTAGGTAAACTGAGTGCAAACTCTAAGATTTCTGAGTTCAAAAAAGGAGTTCTTATCTCTAAAGAGTTTAACATGCCTGCTTTGTCTGCTCTTGAACATACTAAATCTGGAAGATAATAATTTACAAAATACAATACAGTCCTATCATAAACACTATTAAATTTATAATCATTTTCAAAACTAATTAAATGAGAAAATAAATCTTCAATTTCAATTTTTTCATTAAAAATTTCCTTTAAATCCTCAATAGAAATTGGAGAGAGAAACATTGTATTTTTAAATTGAGTTTTATAATTCATTCCTTGCAGAAATCTTCTTATTTTAAAATCTAAACTTAAATTATTTTTTGAAATTGGTAATAAATTCATAAGTGATTTGGTTGCTTGATAAGTATTTTTATTAAATAAAAAACCAAGATTTTTAATTATATCTACATATTTAAAAATTTCATAACCTCCAAAAATTTCATCACCACCGTCTCCGCAAATAACAGATTTACATTCTTTAGAAGCTAATTCTGAAACGACATACATAGGAACGAAAGTTGAGGCCCCTATGGGCTCATCTAACTTGTTTAAAATATTTTCAAAATTTTGATTAAAATAGTTTAAATCAAAAATTTTATCTTTATTGTTTAAATTTAGATATTTGGCGAGTTTTTTCGCCTTTTTACTCTCATCAAAAGATTTACCTTCAACAGATAATGTATAACTTGTAATATTGTTAGAAAGTTTTTTAGCATAATATGCGACCAAACTACTATCAATCCCACCACTTAAAAAAATACCTACCTTATGATCAGAAATCAACCTAGATTTAACACTCTTCTCAAATAAATTATCAAGTATCTCAATAGAATTTTTGTAATTTGAAATTGTTTTTTTAGAATATTTATTTCCTATTTCATAATATTTTATTTTCTTGTAAGATAAATTGTCTTTATTAAATTCATATAGATAGCTATTTTCAACTTTAAAAATATTTTCGTATAAAGTTTGTGGTGAAGGAACAAAAGAAAAAATAAAATACTTCTGCAAAGATTTTAAATCAATAGTTGTTTTTAAATTTTTAAAACTACTAAAAACCTTTAATTCAGATGAAACAATCAAAGTGTTTTTTTGAATGGTAAAAAATAAAGGTTTTTCTCCAAATTTATCTCTACCGAGAATTATTCTATTTTTTTTTTTATCAACTATTGCGCAAGCAAATGGCCCATCAATTTTAGGAAAAAAATCTTTTTCATAATATTTATAACCATTTAGCAATACTTCTGTATCAGAATTTTTACTTTCAAACTTTACCCCTTTTTCCTCTAGATCAATTCTAAGTTCTTTAAAGTTATATATTTCTCCATTAAATAAAAGAATTAAACTTTTATCTTTCGAAAAATAAGGTTGAACTCCATATTTATCATCTAAAATACTAAGTCTATTATGGCCCATAGATAAATCATAACTTTCATCAAAATAAAAATTTGTTTCATCTGGGCCTCTGTACTTAATTTTATTTACAGCTGAAATAATTTCTTCCTTTTTAACAGATCCAATCGATAAAATAAAACCACACATCTTTAATATCTTTAATATAAAATTTATTTAATATATAGTTTAATTATAGTATGAAGGAAAATATAATTCTTAAAATTGAGAAAACTGGATACTATTATCCTTTTAAAGCATTAGATGATCATGACGTTCAAGCTTTTAAGAAAGAATATTATGAATTAATTAAAAAAATAAAATCTCCTTCAATGGAATTTGAATATAAATTCAAAAGCCACCTTCTATTTAAATGGGTAAATAATTTAATCAGAAATGAAAACATTTTAGAAATAGCTAGAGAATATCTTGGAAAAAATATATTATGTTGGAATAGTATATTTTTTCATAAAAAAAAAAAATCGAAAAATTTTGTAGGATGGCATGAGGATAAAACTTATTGGAATCTCGCAAATGATAAAATATTAAGTTTTTCCTTGGCAATTACAAACTCGAATGTTGAAAATGGATGTTTAAAAATTTTAAAAAACAGAAGGAAAGTAAATTATGAAGATAAAGATATAAAAAATAATATGCTCGCAAGAGGTCAAAATGCAATAATTGATAAAAATGAGGAGTTTGAGTACATTAAACTCAATCCAGGTGAGTGTTCAATTTTTAAGCAGGATATTATTCATGGATCAGATCCAAATTTATCAAATGAAGACAGGATATTATTAGTTATAAGGTATATATCTCCTGATAATAATACTTTTGGAAACCACAGAAGTGCTACATTGGTAAGTGGTAAAGATGACTTTAATTTTTATGAAAAAGAACCAATTCCTAGATACGATTTTGATGAGGAATGTGTAAAATTTCACCAAGAATTAATGAAAAAACAGGCTACAATATTTGCAAAACATAAACTAAAAAAAATTAAACTTCCTTTTCTGTCTAATATTGCAAGCCATAAACTGGCACGAGGAATTTATTATAAATATTTTAAATAGAATTAATTATTATTATTTTGAAAAATATATCTTTCATATTTCCAATAAAAAATGAGGAAAAAAGAATCAATAAATTAAGTACTTTTATAAAATGGTGTGAAGGTAACCAAATAAGGAATTTTGAAATAATTTTAGTGAGTAATGGTTCAACTGATAAAACAGTAGAAAAAATAAATATTTTTAAAAAAAAATATAAATTTATCAAACTATTTATTACAACAATAAGTTCAAGAGGGGTTGCTTTAAAAATAGGATTTAAAAAATCAATTTTTAATAATATTGCAATATGCTCTATTGATAATGCATGGGATTTAAACTTTTATATAAAGGCTTATAAGATAATTAACAAAACAGATACTTTAGTTGTTTACGGTCCCAAAGATCATAGTAATTCCAAAATAAAGAGACCTCTAATAAGAGGAATTATATCAATGATATGTACTATTTACCTAAAATTTATTTTTGGGAGCTTAATCACAGAAGACACTCAATGTATAAAAATTTTTAAAAAAAAACAAATTAAATTTGTTAATAAACTTTCAAACTCTAACTTGTTTTCAGAGTGCGAATTTCATATTTTGGGTAAATTAAATAAAATTCAAAGTGTATCTATACCTGTAAAAGTAAAGGATATAAAAAAAACTGTAAGTATAATTTTGATGATCAAATTTATTTTTGAAGCTTTAATTTTTAGATTTAGCAAAGTATTTTTAAAAGAGAATAACAAACTTTAAAATTAAAATTTAATACTATTTTATATATTAATTGAATTAACTTGTTTTTTATATTTCTTTACAAATGTATAAAAAATTAAAATAAATATTAGAAGTATAAATAAAATTAAACTAGAATGTACATGCGATTTATAGTTTATTAGATAAATAAATTTAAA
>CACAIU010000031.1 GCA_902532645.1 uncultured Pelagibacteraceae bacterium
ATTTGGGATTTGGTTTTAGAGCTATTTCAAACGAGGTTGTTGCTTATTCGTATTCAAATGAAATATCAAAAGATTCACTAAAAAATTCTTCAGAAAATCTTAAATCAACTCTGAAATCAATTAAAGGCACATATAATCATGAAATTCCAAAATCTAATAAAAAATTCTATGAAGATATTAATCCAATTGAACAAAAATCTTTAGATTCTAAATTAGAAGTTTTAAATAAAGTAAATGATTTTTTAAGAAAAAAAGATGGATCAGTAAAACAAGTGACTGCTAGTTTTGCTGGTGAGCAAAAATCAATTGAAATTATTCGATCAGGTGGAGAAGCACTCACCGATGTACGTCCATTAATTAGATTTAATGTCTCTGTAATGTTGGAAAAAAATGGAAGAAAAGAAACAGGTGTATATGGAATTGGTGGCAGACAATCTTATGATGATTATTTAAAAAATGACAATTGGAAAAATGTTTGTGAAGAGGCTTTTAGAATTGCATCAGTAAATTTAGAAAGCAAACCAGCACCTGCAGGTGAGATGAAAGTAGTCTTAGGACCTGGTTGGCCTGCTATATTAATTCATGAAGCAATCGGTCATGGTCTAGAAGGAGATTTTAATAGAAAAAAAACATCAGCATTTCATAATCTTATGGGTGAAAAAGTTGCAAGTGAAGGAGTAACAATTGTCGATGATGGTACGATAGATAATAGAAGAGGTAGTCTAACAATTGATGATGAGGGAACACCAAGTGAGCGAACGGTTTTAATTGAAAATGGTATTCTTAAAAATTTTATGCAAGATAGGCACAATGCAAGATTAATGAATACAAGATCCACTGGGTCTGGAAGAAGAGAAAATTATAGACATATCGTGTTGCCAAGAATGAGAAACACAATGATGTTAAGTGGAAATCAAACTCAAGATGAAATGATCAAATCTGTTGATAAAGGAATTTTCGCAGTAAGTTTTGGAGGCGGCCAGGTAGATATTACATCTGGAAAATTTGTATTTAATTGTACTGAGGCTTACGAAATAAATAATGGTAAAATAGGATCTCCAATTAAAGGTGCAACACTTATTGGTGATGGACCATCAATACTTAAAGAGGTATCCATGGTAGGAAATGATATGATGTTAGACCCAGGCATAGGAACTTGTGGGAAAGCAGGACAAGGAGTTCCAGTGGGTGTTGCTCAACCTTCAATTTTGATTGATAAAATGACAGTTGGTGGAACAAAACTTTAAAGTATTATGGTTAAGGATCAAGAATTTCTAAAATCTAAAGCTTCATATTGTTTAGATTTGGCAAAAAAAATGGGAGCAACTGATGCAAGTGTTACAGTTGGTCACTCAATTTCAGAAACGGTTAATTTTAGAAATAAATCCCTAGAAGCTTCAGATAGATCGGATGGATTGGCATTAAGTATAGAAACTTATTTAGGTAAAAGAAAATCATCAATTTCATCATCAAATTTACTAGATGAAAATATAAAAACTTTAATTGAAAAGTGCTTTGAAACTACAAAAATTACACCAGAGGATGAATTTAATTCTTTGCCTGATAAAAATTTATTAGCCAAACAAATTAGTAGTCTTAATTTGTATGATGAAACAAGATTCGAAAACGATAAAAAAATAAAATATTTAAAAGATTTAGAGGAGTCTGCTTCATTAAATAATCAAATCATAAATACAGAATCTAGTTTCACTGAAAATAAATCAAATTTTATATTAGCAAATAGTGACGGTTTTTGTGACGGTTATAAAACTTCTTCTTTTGCAGCCTCTTGTGTAACAGTTGCAAAAGATGAAAATAGCATGGAAAGAGACTACGAATTTTCTAGCAAACGTCATTTGTCTGATATTAAGCAAGCAACAGATCTTGGAAATAAAGCCGCCAAGCAAACTATTAGAAAATTGAGCCCTAAAAAAATTGGAAGTGAGAAGATCAGCATAATTTTTGATAGAAGAATTTCAAAGGGAATGTTAAGTGCTTTTGCAAGTGCAATATCTGCCTCTGCAATTGCAAGAGGTACTTCATTTTTAAAGGATAAAATTGATGAACAGGTTTTTGCTAATTCGATAAATGTAATTGATAAACCCGATATAATTAAAGGAATGGGTTCTCAAAACTTTGATTCAGAGGGTGTAAACTCAAATACATTACAACTTATAGAGGACGGAATACTTAAAAATTATCTTGTCGACACATACAATGGAAAAAAATTAAATTTAAAATCAAATGGAAGAAGTGGTGGAACTACCAATTTATATTTTGAAAAAGGAAGCATAAGCTATGAGGATCTTATGAAAAAAAATTCAAGAAGTCTTTATATTACCGAAACTATTGGTCATGGGTCTAATATTGTAACTGGAGATTATTCAGTAGGTGCAACTGGTTTTTTTGTTGAAGATGGAGAATTTAAATATCCTGTTAATGAAATAACAATTGCTGGTAATTTTAAGGATATGTTCAAAAATATTATTTTAGCTAATGATTTAGAATTCGAATATTCAGTCAATTCACCAACTATGATGATAGAAGGTATGACTGTTGCGGGAAAATGAGTAGTTATTGTGTAATTGGCTCTGGAATTTCTGGAGCAACAATAGCTAATTTGTTAAGTAAAAAAAATTCTGTACATATTTATGACAAAGCTCGAGGCCCAGGTGGTAGATCTTCTTTTAAAAGATTAAATAAGTCAAAAGGATTTGACCACGGGGCACAATATATTTCCCCAAAAACAATTCAATTTAAAAAATTTATTACAAATTTACGTAAAAAAAAAATTCTAAAAAAATGGGGCGGCAAACATGTTTTTTTACATAAGATAAAAAAGGCAAATAAAAATCATGTTAAAATAATTGGCTGCAAAGGCAACAATGATATTAGCAAATATTTAATTAAGAATATAAATTGTAATTTTCAAAGTGAGTTGGAGAAGATTAAATTTGTAAACAAAAAATGGGAGCTAGTCTTTAAGAACAATAAAATAAAATATTACGATAAATTAGTATTAACTTGTCCATTCCCGCAATTAAAAAAATTATCAAAAAAAATTATAAAAGATCCGTTCATCAATAAAAAAATCAAAATGGATGCAAATATTACAGTTATGATTGAAATAAACAAAACAAACAAAAACATATCAAGTTACTTATTTGATGATAAAATTTTAGGATGGGCTGCCAAAGAAAATAGTAAAAAAAGATTTAAAAGTAATAATGAGTTATGGACTTTACAAAGCACAAACCTATGGGCAAATAAAAAAATAAATAAAAATAGAGAAAATAAAGAAAAAAACTCAAAGATTTTAATTGATCGATTTTTTAAACTTACTGGGATTAAAAAAACAAAAATATTAACGTCATTAAATCATGGTTGGAAATATTCTTCAAATTCTAGATCTTTAAAAATTAAAAGTTATTGGAGTAATAAATTAAATTTAGGAGTGTGTGCAGATTGGTTTGTGGGTTCTAGAGTAGAGGCTGGATGGATAAGTGCAAACGATCTTTATAAAAAAATAAATAAATAATTTTATTTAAGATTTTTTAAGCGATACTCCCAATTTCCCATTCTTTCATAAGTAACTTTGACAATAACTGAAGTTTTTTTATCAAGCCAAATATCAAAATTTAATTTTTTATCTTCTGGAAGAGACATATCTTTAGATGTGAGTTTGAAATGATCTGTTTCGTATTGTTTGCCATCAATTGAAATATTTTCCTTACCAATAAAAGTAACTATTTGTTCTTTTATACTTCCAGAAATAGGACTTATTTGACTTTCTGCTTGTAAAATTTTATGACTCCACCAATTTCCAATAATATTTTTAACAGAAGCTTCACCTGAATATGAAGATCCTTTAATGTCAAACTTTTCATTATTTTTATCTAGTTTTAAGTTTACAAATTTTTCTTTTTTATTTTGAAGTGTCTTTGATTGAAAAGATATTAATTTATCTTTTAAATAAATTTCTTCTCCATATCCCTCTACCTTAAATATTGTTGCAGATAGTAATTTTACCTCAAATTTATATTGATTTTTTACTATTGTTTTTTCATCATCTCTTTTAAAATAATAATTGTTATATCCAATTACTTCATCATTTCTCAAGATCTCCATTTCTATTTTGTCAAATTTGTTATAATGACCAATATGAGCTAAAGAAATTGATGAAAAAAATACAATAAGTAAAATAACTACAAACTTTTTCATTTGCTAGTTACAATATTAGAATTTTTCATTAATAGATATAGCTTATTACAATTATGTTTTTAAAAATAAAAAAAATTCCAAAAGTAAAATGGAGCTCAGAAAAACCATTTAATTTTAAACCAAAGTTTTCTACATTTTTTTTCTTATGTTTTGGTTTATCTTTATTTGGGTTAGGTGAGGGATTGTTAATTGTTTCATTTACAGGAGCTTCTCCTTGGAGTGTTTTAGCCCAAGGTATTTCCTTAAATGTTAATTTAAGTATTGGAACTATCACATTATTAATAAGTATTGCTGTTTTAATTTTATGGATACCTCTTGGCCAAAAACCAGGGATGGGCACAATATTTAATGCTTTAATTATTGCAATTATGATTGATCTTTGCATTAAGTATGTTCCAACACCATCAAATTATATTCATCAATTATTGTTAGCTGTAATTTCTGTTATTATGGTTGGAATAGGTGGGGGTATTTACTTAGTATCGAATTTAGGAGCCGGACCTAGAGATGGACTTATGATAGGATTACAAAAATTAACTAATTTTCCTATAGCTGTTGTAAGAGGAACATTGGAAATTTCAGTTGTTAGTATTGGGTGGTATTTAGGAGGAACAGTAGGGATTGGAACTTTATTATTTGCATTTGGAATAGGTCCATGCGTTGCTTTTGGACTTTATTTAGTTGATAAAATTTTTGATTAGGCTGCAGCTATAGCTTTTTCGCTTTTTTTTCTTTCGTGTGGATCAAGAATTGCTTTTCTTAATCTGCATGAGTCTGGTGTTATTTCTAAGGCTTCATCTGTATTAAGAATACTTAATTGTTCTGCAATTGACATTTTTCTTACAGGTGTAAGCACGACATTCTCATCAGTACCTTGAGTTCTCATATTGGTCAATTTTTTTCCCTTCATTACATTAATGATCATATCTCCAGGTTTAGGTGAAAGGCCAACAATCATTCCAGGATAAACTGAGTCATTATGTGTAACAAACATTTCTCCTCTTGCCTGTAAGTTAAAGATAGCGAATGCAACAGCTTTTCCTTGCTCCATTGAGATTAATGCTCCATTTCTTCTACCGTCCATCTCTCCTTCAAAAGGACCATAGCTATGGAATATTCTGTTGATCACTCCGTTTCCTTTTGTAAGTGTAAGAAATCTACTTGTGTATCCCATTAGGCCTCTAGTAGGTGCATGAAAAATTAATCTTTTTTTGTTTGTTCCAGTATCTTTTAATTCTATTAGTTTACCTTTTCTTCTGTTCATCGAATCAATTACTTTTGATGAATGTTCTTCATCAAGATCCATGGTAATTTCTTCAATTGGCTCAAGTTTATTTCCACTTTCATCAGTTTTGTATAAGACCTTTGGAGGGCTTACTGTCATTTCAAAATCCTCTCTTCTCATTTGAGTTAAAAGAATTTCCAACATTAACTCACCTCTACCACTAACAACAAAAGAGTCTTTTCCCTCGTTTTCTGAAAATGTAATACCAACATTATTTTGTGCCTCTTGAACTAATCTATCTCTTATTTGGGTGCTAGTTAGTTTTTTACCTTCAGTTCCAGCCAAAGGTGAGGTATTTACAGTAATTGTAATTGACATTGTAGGAGGATCTATTGGAGTAGCTGGGATCGGCTCATTTACCTCTAGGTCGCATATCGTATCAGCAACGTTTGCCTTTTCTAAACCCGCAATAACTACAATATCCCCAGCCTCTCCAACATCTATTGGAACTTTTTTTGTTCCTTCATATCTAAAAATTTTTGTTAATTTTCCTTCATCAATTTTTTCACCATTCAAATTGATTGCTTTTATTGATTGATTAGCTTTTGCGGTACCTTGTGTAATTCTTCCAACTAAACTTCTTCCTAAAAAACTATCTGCATAAAGTAGCGTTGACAACATTGCAAAAGGTTTAGTTTTATCAAGTTCGGCAGGTTTTACGTGATTAACAATTAAATCTAACAAAGGATTTAAATTTTCTCTTGGACCATCAACCTCATGGTCTGCCCAACCTGATCTTCCACTTGCATAAAGAACAGGAAAATCTAATTGTTCTTCATTTGCATCTAAGCTCACAAACAAATCAAATGTCTCATCTAAAACCTCATTAGCTCTTTGATCAGCTTTATCTAATTTGTTAATAACAACGATTGGCTTCAATCCTTGTTTAAGTGCTTTGGATAATACAAATTTTGTTTGAGGCATAACACCTTCCGCAGAGTCAATTAATAACAATGCTCCATCTGCCATACTTAAAACTCTTTCAACTTCAGCAGCAAAATCTCTGTGGCCTGGAGTGTCAATTATATTTATTCTCGAATTATTCCAATTAATTGAAGCAGGTTTTGCTAAAATTGTAATTCCTCTTTCTTTTTCGAGCTCACCTGAGTCCATTAATCTTTCATCAACTACTTCATTATCTCTAAATGAACCACTCTGTTTCATTAAATTATCAATCAAAGTAGTTTTGCCATGGTCAACATGGGCTATGATTGTGATGTTTCTGATATTATTGCTCATAAATTCTGGCTCTTATACATAAATAAAATCATAATAAAACTTAAAAAAAGTCATATCTGACATGAAAAAAATAGTTAATTTTGAGCTAATTTGTCTTTTTTTGCTTTTCTCTTTTAAGTCTTCTTCGTTCTTTA
>CACAIU010000032.1 GCA_902532645.1 uncultured Pelagibacteraceae bacterium
TTTATTTCTCAACGAATCTAATCAAATAATAAAAATTGATCAGGCAAATTTTGATTATTTAGATACAGAAAACAAAAAAAATAATTACAATATAAAAAAAGTAGAAGGCAAAAAATATTTAATGGATGGTATTTCATTTAATGCAAATTCTTTAATTTCGAATTTACTTGATTCTGATGATAAAGTAGAAAACAATTTTTTTGAAAATAACGTAACTATGGATCTAAATATTGATGAAGTTTACTTTGATAAAATATACTTTGTTAAGGATTTAAAAGGAAAGATAAACATTATTAATAATAAAGTAGAAGAGGCAGATGTTTTGGCTTTTTACAATAATTCACAAAATATAAAATTTACAATTAGAACAAATGAGCAAGGTGAAAAAATTACCACTCTTTTCTCATCTAAGGCAAAACCCTTAGTAGATAGATATAAATTCATTAAAGGATTTAAAGATGATAGAGAAGGATATTTAGACTTTTACTCTTTAAAAAAGGATGGAGTTTCAACTTCTAAATTAGTAATTGATAATTTTAAAGTTAAAGAAATTCCAGCGTTAGCAAAGTTATTAGCTCTTGCATCTCTTAAAGGAATAGCGGACATACTTACAGGAGAGGGGATTAGGTTTACAGATTTCGAAATGAATTTTACCAATCAAGATAAACTTATGAAAATTCAAGAGTTATACGCAATAGGGCCAGCAATATCTATTTTATTAGAAGGATACATCGAGGAGGATAAATTAATTAGTTTAAGAGGAACTTTAGTTCCAGCAACAACAATTAATAGATCTATTGCTTCAATACCTTTACTTGGAGATCTATTGATTGGAAAGAAAGTGGGTGATGGTGTTTTTGGAGTAAGCTTTAAAGTTAAAGGTCCCCCTAAAGATTTAGAAACTACTGTTAATCCTATAAAAACTTTAACACCCAGGTTTATTACTAGAACTTTAGAGAAAATTAAAAAAAATTAATTTAATTCTATTTTAATATGCCTCTTTTTTCCAAGCGAAAGTTTAAGATAATTATCTTTAAATAAATTTTTATTGATTTCGAATTTTTCATCTGAAATTACATAATCATTTATTTTAATTGCATTACCTTTTATAAGTCTTCTGATTTCGCTTTTCGAGTTTTCTAGTTTAGATAATAAAACAAGGTCTACTAAATTAATTTTTTCTTCTATTTTCTTAAAACGAATATTAACTTTCGGCAGGTTTGCACCAAGAGAGTTTCCCGAAAAAGCTTCTTTTGCTGCTTGTTCAGAATTTTTAGCTGCTTCCCTTCCATGTAACATTTCTGTAGTTTTATTAGCAAGTAGTATTTTTAATTCATTTATATCTTTTTTTTTAATTATTTCTATTTCCTTAATTTCAATTTCTGTAAACATTTTTAAAAATTTAATTACATCTCTATCATCAATGTTTCTCCAAAATTGCCAATAATCATAAGCTGATAAGTATTTTTCATCCAACCAAATAGCCCCAGTCTCAGTTTTTCCCATTTTAGCACCAGTTGCTAGTGTAATTAAAGGTGTTGTTAAACCAAAGGTTTGATTATTGGAATATCTTTTTATAAGCTCAACACCATTAACAATATTTCCCCACTGATCTGAACCACCGATTTGTAAGACACAATTTTCTTTTTTATTTAATTCAAGAAAATCATATGCTTGTAAAATCATATAATTAAACTCCATGTAGCTCAGTGACTGCTCTCTATCTAATCTAAGTTTTACACTATCAAATGTTAACATTCTATTTATTGTGAAATGTTTTCCTATATCTCTTAAAAAAGAAATATAATTTAAGTCTTTAAGCCAAGTATAATTATTTACAAAGATTGGTTTTGTATTTAGATCATCGTTATCTAAAAATTTTTTTAAAATATTTTTGATATTTTTAATATTTTTTTCAATCTCTTCTTCACTTAATATTTTTCTAGTTTTGTCTTTACCAGATGGATCCCCAATTCTTGTGGTTCCTCCACCAAGCAAAACTATTGGTCGATGTCCATTTTTTTGAAGTAGTCGTAAACACATAATTTGCAATAAACTACCTACATGTAAGCTTTCAGCCGTACAATCAAAACCTATATAACCTTTTATCTTTTCTTTATCTAATTTTTTAGATAGTTCATCTTCACTTGTGCATTGGTAGAAAAAACCTCTATCTTTAAATTCTTTCAAAAATTTATTCATAAGTTTATAGTTACAATATACAAATTTTTTTTAAAAAACATATCAATGAAAAAAAAATTATATACTGCAATTGGACTAATGAGCGGAACATCTATGGATGGTATTGATTTATCTATAATTAATTCAGATGGATATGAGGAATTTTCAAATATTTTAGATGATTATTATGAGTATGATAAAACTCTCCAGGATCAGTTAGTTAGATTAAGAGATTTGGTCTCAACAAAGAAAGATCTTTTACAAAATTCAGAAAAATTAAGAGAATTAGAGCGTAATTTAACTCTTTTTCATGCTGATGCAGTTAACAAATCATTAAAAAAATATAAAGATCCCATTGATTTAATAGGTTTTCATGGTCAAACAATTTTTCATAACCCGCATGAGAAAATTACTAATCAATTAGGAGATGGGAAATTGTTATCTCAAATTGTCAAAAAAAAGGTCATATATGATTTTAGACAAGCGGATATTCAAAATAATGGTCAAGGCGCACCTTTAACACCAATTTTTCATCATATTTTATCAAAAAAAATAAATCAAAATTTTAATATTAAATTTCCAATAGGTTTCTTGAATATTGGTGGTATCACAAATGTTACAAAAGTTATTAATGATTCGGGTAATTTTCAAAATAACCTTTTTGCTTTTGATATAGGTCCTGGTAATTGTTTAATTGATGAATGGGTAAGAAATAATTCTAATAAAAAATTTGATAAAAATGGTGAACTAGCTAATGCAGGGAAAATTGATCAATTAATTCTAAATCAGGCAATAGATAATTTTAAAATAAATTCTTACTCTCAGTCATTGGATATTAAAAATTTCGATGTATCTTTTGCAAGAGGTTTATCACTAGAAGATGGTTGTGCTACTATCACAGATTTTACAGCATATTTGATTGCAGAAGGTTTAAAATATATTGGTCAAAAAAATAGTATTACATTTTTAATCTGTGGTGGTGGAAGAAAAAATAATAATTTAATTAATTGTATAAAAAATTATATATCAAATGAAAATAGTATTACTTTGGAACTTATAGATAATTATAATTTTAATGGTGATTATATTGAATCTCAGGCATTTGGATTTTTAGCCATAAGGTCTTATTTAAATTTACCAATTTCTTTTAGCACGACAACTGGATGTAAAGAATTTACAGTGGGTGGAAAACTGGTAGAAAATTTTTAATAAAGTGCTGTTTCTTTTTTTATATATTTATCAAGATACTTAACTAAAGCGTCACTTGTTTTTGAAAAGAAATGATTAGCCTCTGATATTGCATTAAATTCTACTTTAATTCCTTTTTGAGCACTTAATCTTTTATCTAATTCTGTAACGTATTCTGCTGGTACCAATTCATCTTTTTTACCATAAACAACCAAGCCTGAAGTTGGACATGGAGATAAAAAAGAAAAATCATAAACATTCGGTTGAGGTGAAATAGCTATAAATCTGTTTATTTCTGGTCGTCTCATTAATAATTGCATTGCAATCAAAGACCCAAATGAAAATCCTGAAACCCAACATTGTGAATTGTCAAAATTTTCTCTTTCTAACCAATCTAAAGCCGCTGCAGCATCAGCAAGTTCGCCTTGACCATTATCAAATTCTCCATCGCTTTTACCAACACCTCTAAAATTTACTCTACAAACAGAAAAATCGTTATCCATAAATGTATGAAAAGTATCTACTACTACTTTATTATTCATAGTTCCCCCATATTGAGGGTGGGGCTGTAATACTAAAGCAATTGGGGAAGTGTTTTTTTTACTTTTATAATATTTAGCCTCAAGTCTTCCTGCAGGACCAGGTATAAATATCTCTAAAATTTTATTATCCATAAGCGATATTGATTATTATTCTCAAAAAAAATGTACGTTTATCATAAGTCAGCGACAATATGTTAGTTTTTTTTTATACTCTAAACTTGACCATTTTGGTCAAGTATGTATAAAAACCCACAATTTAAGGGTAAAAATGAAACTTACATCAAAAGGTAGATATGCCGTAATGGCTTTAGTTGATTTAGCTAGGTTTGATAACATCAATCCAGTATCACTAAGAGATATATCATTAAGACAAGGTATATCTTTAGATTATCTAGAGCAAATTTTTTCTAAATTAAAAAAAAACGAAATTGTTAAAAGTATTAGAGGAACTCAAGGAGGATATGTTCTCAATAAAAAACCAAACGATATCAAATTAACAAATATTTTTAATGCTGTTGATGAAAAAGTAAAAACTGTTCAGTGTAAAAAAGAATCAAAAAGAGGATGTAACGGTAAAGCCACAAAATGTATAACTCATAATCTTTGGGATGAATTAGAGACTCACATAAATACATTCTTTGAAAATAAAAGCTTAAAAGATTTATTAAATAACAATATATAAACAAGAGTTTAGAATGGATAACAGACAAAAAGAGATAAATAATTTGAAAGACTATAAATATGGTTTTTCAACAGACATAGAAAATATTCAAGCTCCAAAAGGTTTGAATGAAGATGTCATTAAATTTATATCTAATATTAAAAAAGAACCTGCATGGATGCTTGAGTTTAGACTAAAAGCTTTTGAAAGATTTAAAGTATTAAAAGAACCAGATTGGCAGAAACCTAAATTTCCAAAAATAGATTATCAAGATTTATATTATTACTCTGCACCTAAAAGCATGAAAGATAAGCCAAAGAGTTTAGATGAACTGGATCCTAAACTTTTAGAAACTTATAAAAAACTTGGAATTCCTTTGCAAGAGCAAGCGAGATTAAATGGAATAGCTGTTGATGCTGTATTTGATTCAGTTTCTGTAGCTACTACTTTTAAAGATGAATTAACAAAACAAGGTATTATATTTTGTCCTATATCAGAGGCAATTCAAAATCACCCTGAATTAGTCAAAAAATACTTAGGCTCTGTAATCCCAACAAGTGATCATTTTTTTGCAACATTAAATTCAGCAGTTTTTACAGATGGTTCTTTTGTATACATTCCAGAGGGTGTTAGATGTCCAATGGAACTATCAACTTATTTTAGAATTAATGCATCTAATACAGGTCAATTTGAAAGAACTTTAATTATTGCAGATAAAGGAAGTTATGTTAGCTACTTAGAGGGATGTACAGCTCCTATGAGAGATGAAAATCAATTACATGCTGCTAATGTAGAACTAATTGCACTTGATGATGCGGAAATAAAATATTCAACTGTTCAAAATTGGTATCCAGGTGATCAAGATGGCAAAGGTGGAATTTATAATTTTGTAACAAAAAGAGGTTTGTGCAAGGGAAAAAATTCAAAAATTTCATGGACACAAGTTGAAACAGGTTCTGCAATTACCTGGAAGTATCCTAGTTGTATTCTTAAAGGAGATAACTCTGTTGGAGAGTTCTATTCAATAGCTATTACTAACAATCATCAAAAAGCAGATACGGGTACCAAAATGATCCATCTAGGTAAAAATACTAAAAGTAAAATAATTTCTAAAGGAATATCGGCCGGTAGTTCAGATATGACTTATAGAGGCTTAGTTGATATTTCATCAAAAGCCAAAAATTCAACTAATTATACTCAGTGTGACTCTTTATTAATGGGCAACAAATGTGGAGCTCACACTGTTCCTTATATAAAAAATAAAAATTCTGAATCTAATATTGCTCATGAGGCAACCACATCCAAGATTAGTGAAGAGCAGTTACATTATTGCCAACAAAGAGGATTAAATCCAGAAGAAGCTGTAGGCTTAATTGTTAATGGTTTTTGTAAGGAAGTATTGCAACAATTACCTATGGAATTCGCTGTAGAAGCACAAAAACTTGTAGGTATCAGTCTGGAAGGAAGTGTGGGCTGATATGCTTAAAATAAATAATTTAAATGCAACAATAGATAATAAGTCAATTTTAAACGGGCTATCCTTAGATATAAATCCCGGTGAGGTTCATGCAATTATGGGTCCTAATGGATCTGGAAAAAGCACATTATCAAATATTCTATCTGGAAAAAAAGGTTATGAAGTTTCTGGGGAAGTTCTTTTTGAAGAAAAAGATTTATTTGAACTTGAAACAGAGGAAAGAGCACACAAGGGTATATTTTTAGCTTTCCAATATCCTATAGAAATTCCAGGTGTAAATACGAATATATTTTTAAAAACTTCTTTAAATGCCGTTAGAAAAGCTAGGGGTGAAAAGGAGCTTGATGCTATTGAGTTTCTAAAATTGGTAAAAGAAAAGTCTAAAGAATTAAAATTTGATGAGGAAAAATTAAACAGACAATTAAATGTTGGTTTTTCTGGAGGTGAAAAAAAGAAAAATGAAATTTTACAGATGTCGTTGCTAGCTCCAAAACTTTCAATTTTAGATGAAACAGACTCTGGATTAGATATTGATGCTTTAAAGATTGTTGCAGATGGAGTTAACACATTAAGAGATAAAAATAATTCATTTTTAATTATTACACACTATCAAAGATTACTTGATTATATAAAACCTGACTTTGTTCATGTTTTGATGAATGGAAAAATTGTAA
>CACAIU010000033.1 GCA_902532645.1 uncultured Pelagibacteraceae bacterium
TTTTTTATGTATAGTTGGTTTTTCTGGAAAGATAATAAATAAAAAAGATTTAAAAAGCAGAATCAAAAATAATACTGAAACATTACTTATACATGGTGAAGCTGATCAAATTGTCCCATCTACCCATTTACTGGAAGCAAAAGATTTTTTAATAAGAAATAATGTTAAAGTTGATACACTATTAATAAAAAATTGTGATCATCATATTCCTATTGAAGCATCAAGTACAGCTTTAAATTTTATTTTAAAAAAAATTTAATATCTCTTATTATTGATAAAATTGTTCAACTAAGTTAAAATTAAATCAATGAATAACTTTATTGAACAAAATGTTTCACTAGAAAAGTGTCCTGCGCTAGTACTCAATGCAGACTATAGACCTTTAAGTTACTATCCTTTATCTTTGTGGTCATGGCAGGATACAGTTAAATCTGTTTTTCTGGATCGAGTTATTATTGTTAGTAATTATGATAGAACTATAAGAAGTCCATCATTTAATATGAAATTACCAAGTGTCATCGCATTAAAAGACTATATTGTTCCTCAAAGCAAACCAAGTTTTACTAGATTTAATGTGTTTTTAAGAGATAAATTTTCCTGTCAATATTGTGGAAGCAATGAAGAGTTAACTTTTGATCATCTATTACCTAGATCAAAAGGAGGTGAAACTAATTGGGATAATGTTGTAACAGCTTGTTCTGCATGCAATGTGAAAAAGGGTGGAAAACTATTAAAACATTCAGGGATGAAGTTGCATCAGTACCCTTATCGACCATCAACAGAGGATCTACACAAAAATGGTAAAAATTTTCCACCAAATTTTTTACATAAAAGCTGGATGGATTACCTATATTGGGATGTAGAACTAGAATCTTAAATTTTCTCAGAAATATTTATTGCTATTTTTGATCCAGTTTTAATAATTTTGTCTAATATAGAGTAAGGGCCTTCTTTTGTTGCACCCTTTTCATAAGCAATATCTTTATGACTTAATTCATCTTCTCTAAATTTAATTATTTTTTTTTTAAGTTTTAGTTCACTTTTATCAAGTTGTTTTATTTGGTTTAAATAATGCTCATCTATAACTTCTTCAACAGAAGCAGTGCAAAGCATAGCTGCTTTCTTTCCAAGCAAAGTTGAACCAAAACCTAATCCTACACCTAATAAATCCCATAAGGGTAAAAATTTTGTAGGTTTTATATTTCTTTTTTTAATTTCTTCTTCAAAAAAATTAGAATGTTCTTTTTCATGAACTTTCATTTCTTCAATTGTTTTTTTTAAAGCTTCATCTTTAACTAATGTGCTTAGAGCAAGCAATTGTCCTTCATAAATTTTAACAGCACCACGTTCCCCAGCATGATCAACTCTAATAAACTCCTCTATTTTCTTTTTATTTATTGTTTCCATAATTTAGATAAGCTTTTGTTGTAAAATATAATATTAATATTGATATTATAATATTGTAACTTGTAAGTGATAATCCTAAAATTTTAAATGTAACATCTTTGCAACTTACATTTTTTTCTCGCAATTGTTTCAATATGTCCTCTTTTGAGAGTAAATTGGAGCCATTTTTTAAATCACAAACCAAAGACTCTTCAATATAACCTTGCTCAATACCTAAATGATATAGAGATAAAATAGTAGCAGCTAAAAAAATTAAAATAAGAGAAAGAATGAAATATTTTTCAAGATTTATAAATTTATAATTTAATACAATAATTATTAATGCTAATAGGTATGGAATTCTTTCAAGTATGCACAAGTTGCAAGGTTGATGACCTAGAATATATTCAATAAAAAATGCTGAAGCTAAAGCAATAATGCTAATTAAAAAAATTAACTTTAATGTTATTGTTTTGCTAATCTCAACCATTAAATTTTAAAAATAAATATATAATAATAAATATTATAACTATAATAATTCCAATTATGGTGAACCATTTTGATCCATGTTTTTCCATGAACTCTGTAAACAACTCCCCAAATTTATAAGATAAATAAGCAACTATAAAAAATCTCAGGCTTCTTGAAATTAAGCTAACAATGATAAAAATAGGAAGATTAAAAGCAATTAAACCACTTGAAATCGTAAAGGCTTTATAGGGCAATGGTGTAAATCCCGCTAAAAAAAGAATACTTAGCCATGCAAGGAATCCACTTCCTTGTGACATACTCAATTTCAAATTTTCAACTTTATTTTGATAACCATAAAATTCAATTACATACATTGCTAAATCAAAAAATAAATAACCTATCAAATATCCCAAAATTCCTCCAAGAACTGAAAATATTGATGCTATTAAAAATATTTTCAAATATTCCTTTTTTTTAGCAATCACCATTGGAATTATCATTGCATCTGGAGGTATAGGGAAAAAAGAACTTTCTATAAAAGATACAAGCCCTAAATAAAAATTCGAACTTTTATGTGCAGCTAATTCTAAACATTTTTTGTAAAGTGTTTGAAACATTTTTTGGTTTTAATATAAATTTAGTTCTTATACTATTAAATATAATTTAATTGAATACCAAGGGCGAATGGCGGAACTGGTAGACGCGCACGACTCAAAATCGTGTTTCGCAAGAAGTGAGAGTTCGATTCTCTCTTCGCCCACCAAGAAACTATGAATTTAGATAATTTAAATAATTTGATCGAATTATTTGCAAATCAAGCAAATAAACAAAATAAAAGAGATATTTTTATAGAATGGCTAAACCCAAGTAATAAAAAAAAATACACATGGGAACAAACTGAAAAGAATATTTTAAAATTATCAAAAGTTATTAAAGAAAATATAGAAGAAGGCGATAGATGTCTTTTGGTTTCGGAGAATAGACCTGAGTGGTTTGTTTCTGATTTAGCTATAATGTTAGCTGGTGGAATTACAGTTCCAGCATATACAACTTATATTGAAGACGATTATAAGTATTTAATAGAAGATTGTGAACCTAGCTTAGTTATTGTTTCAAATAATGAAATGCTACAAAAATTAAATAATATAATTAATGAAAAAGAATTTATTAAAAAAGTTATAACTTTAGATGAAATAACTAAGGTAACAAATAATTTAAGTTTAAATAACAAAGAAAAATATTTAGATTATAATTCTATTTTAAAGAACAATTTATTAAATGAAGATAAAATCAAAAATAATAAATTAAATAGAAAGTCTCCAGCATGTATAATTTATACTTCAGGAACTGGAGGAAATCCCAAGGGTGTAATTTTAAGTCACGGTGGAATTTTAAATAATGTTGTTGGATCGTGTGAAATTACTAAACCATTATTTAATTCAAGACCAATATTTTTAACTTGGCTTCCGCTTTCTCATTCTTATGAGCACTGTCTTCAATTTGTACAGATAGCAGTAGGAGCTAGAGTATTCTATGCTGAAAAAATTGAAAAACTTCTAGAAAATATATCTGAGGCAAAGCCTACAATTATGGCAGCTGTCCCTAGGTTTTACCAAAACCTTTACAACAAAATAAATATGAATTTAAAAAAGCAGACAGGTTTTAAAGCAAAATTAATTGAAGCAACTCTTCGTCTGGGAAGAAAAAAACTATTAAATCAAAAAATGACGTTTTATGAAAAATTGCTCGATTTTATAGTTGATAAATTAGTTAGAAAGAAAATAAAAAAACAGTTTGGTGGAAATTTAAAGGCTTTCGTTTCAGGTGGTGGTGCTTTAGATAAAGAAATAGGTGAATTTTTAAATGCTATAGGATTACCGACACTTCAGGGATACGGCTTAACAGAAACATCACCAGTAGTAAGTTGCAATCCAATACATAAAATTAAAGTGGAAACTGTAGGACCTCCATTTAAAGGAAATGAAGTTAAAATTGCAGAAGATGGAGAAATATTAGTTAAAGGCGAAAATGTAATGCTTGGATATTGGAATAAAAAAGAAGAAACTGAGAAAGTAATTATAAATGGATGGCTTCATACTGGTGATATTGGAGAAATAGATCCGGATGATGGTTATTTAAAAATTACTGATAGAAAAAAAGATATTATAGTAAGTGCTGGAGGAGATAATATTTCACCAGCCAAAATTGAAAATATGATTACAAATGAGCCTGAGATAGATCAATGTATGGTTTATGGTGATAAAAAAAATTATTTAGTAGCTTTAATTGTACCCAATAAAGATTTTTTAAATGAAAAAGAAAAAATAAATAAAGCAATTGAAAAAATAAATACAAAATTAACTTTATTAGAAAAGATAAAAAGAATTCAATTAGTAGATGAAAATTTTTCTATTGAGAATGGTTTAATGACACCAACAATGAAAGTAAAAAGAAAAAAAGTTACAGAAAAATATAAAAATCAGCTAGAAAATCTTTATTAGATTATTTGATTTAAATTGTTTATTAACCGCATAAACATTAACTAAATTAATAAAAAAAGTTTTATAAAAATAAAAAGTTAAAAATAATTTTTATAAAATTTAACTTCTAATTAAAGATTTGACATAACTTATAGAAAAAAATAAAAATAAGTTAACAGCGAATCGTTTTGATTCGTTTAACTAAAAAAGGGAGCTAAAGATGCCTAAGAAAAGAAAAAAAGCGGCAAAGAAAACTAAGAAAAAAGCTAAGAAAAAAGCTAAGAAAGCAAAAAAAAGAAGAAGAAAATAGTAACTTAGTATTCTTTACAAAAAACGCTTCTCATTACAGTTTGTGTGAGAGGCGTTTTTTTTATTCGTCAATCGGTTCGTCGTTATCAGAAATTGGCTCGTCTACAGGTAGTTCACTAGTTGGATTTTTTGCAGCTACCGCTGTTTGGGGCTGACCACCTAAATTTCTTTTCAGTGCTTTATCTAATTTTTTTTGAGTATCTTCTAAAGATACATTCAACACAATCTGGAATTCAGACAGAATTCTTTCATAAGCTTTCTCAAATAATTGTCTCTCACTATAAGATTGATCAACCATAAGATCGTCACCTTTATTTAAATCTCTAACTACTTCAGCTAATTCGTATATTTTTCCTGAAGATATTTTGGCTTCATATTCTTGTGCTCTTCGACTCCACATTGATCTTTTAATTTTTGGTTTACTTTTTAAAATTGAAATACACTTGTTAACTTGGTTAATCGTTGCCAATGGTCTTAAGTGAGACTGCTTGTTTACAGGCACCATTCCATGAGCTTTATCTTTTTCAAATTTGATAACATATGTTTCAACATCAATTCCACCAATGTTGATTTTTTTAAATTCAGTAATTTGACCAACACCATGTTTTGGATAAACAACATGGTCTTTAATTTTATATTCTCTTTTTTCAGTTTCCTGTTTTTTTACTTTTTTAATTTCCAGTTTAACTTCATTTGTTTTTGAAATTCTTAAATTATCTACTTTAGTTTCAGTTGGTGCCTCTACAACTTTATTATTTTTTTTTGTTTTAGGAGTAACTTTTTTTAAGATTTTTTTTGTTTTTTTTAAGATTATTTTTTTTACTTTTTTGGCTTTTACTTTTTTTTTAGTTTTTACAACTTTTTTCTTAGAAACTTTTTTTTTCAACTTATTATCTGTTTTACCTTTAAAGATTTTCTTTAAAATATTTTTCGTACTTATTTTCTTCATTTGTATATTTGTCATGATCCGAAGGTGGATCTTTTTGTTCACTTATATTAGGCCAGATTTCTGAGTACTTTGCATTCATCTCTAACCATTTTTCACTTCCAGGTTCGGTGTCTGCTTTTATGGCATCCACTGGACATTCTGGCTCGCAAACGCCACAATCTATACACTCATCAGGTTTAATTACAAGCATATTTTTACCTTCATAAAAGCAGTCAACAGGACAAACATCAACGCACGTGGTATGTTTACATTTAATACATTTGTCATTAACGATATATGTCATTTTGAGTCCTTCTTTATTTTTTCTTTAATATCGCCCATGGTTTTATTGTCAATATAAAGTAATCCCGCAAGTCGTCTCATTAAATTAGTTTCATATATATCAGCATCTTTGTTTGAATAAATTATAGACCATAGAGCCTCTACGATTTTAATTTTGTCTTGTTCAGGTAAATTTTTTACTTCTTTTGTAAAATCTAAAATTTGATTTGAGTTTTCTTCAATTATTTTTGCTTCTTCAATTGTTTTTAAAATATTTTTATCTTCTAAACCAAGCTCATTAAGTGTTTTTTTAATAATTTCTTCCTCTTTTTCCGTGAAGTTTTCATCTATTTTAGCTGCATGAATTAATAAAGCACAAACTTTTGTGAGAAAATTATTATTTTTTGTTTCTTCTTTTTTAAAAAACATTTTAATTTAAATTTAAATTCTTTAATATTTTAAATGGATTTTCGTTTGAAATTTTCTTTGTGGTAATTTTTTTAAATTTCTTAGTAGGATTATATTTAAAAAATGTTTCATTCTCTTTGTCAAATATTTTATAATTCATTTTTTGAAGTAATTTTTTGAAATTATCTTTGCCACATCCTAGAAGATTTAACATTTCTGGAACTAATTTTATTTCGGAATTTTCTTTTGAACTGGAATTTATTATTAATACAAATAACCTTTCCAAAATGTCAATTCTTACAAATAAATTATCAAATTTTTCAAATCCACACAAAAGCATAAAGTTCTTATTTTTAATTTGTTTATCGTCTAAAAAATTCAAACCAAATGTAGGTGGTTTTAAATCATAAAATTTTTGATAAAAATTTTTCCAT
>CACAIU010000034.1 GCA_902532645.1 uncultured Pelagibacteraceae bacterium
ACATAGAGAGCCAATGTTATTAATTGATGAACTGTATGATATAAAAAATTTATCTTCTGCAACAGCTGTAGTTAATGTAAGAAAAGATAGTTTTTTTGTTCAAGGACATTTTCCTGAAAATCCAGTTATGCCTGGGGTTTTAATTGTAGAATCCTTTGGTCAAGCAGCTGCAGCTCTCACAGCCCATGGACTGGATAGATCTTATTATGAAAATAAATTAGTTTTTTTGATGGGTGTAGAAAAAGCACGTTTTAGGAATCCTGTTATACCTGATTGTAAACTTTTACTTAAAATAGAAGCCGTTAGATCACATGGCCGTGTGTGGAAATATAAAGGTGATGCATTTGTTGATGATAAAAAAATGGCTGATGCAGTATGGTCTGCAACTATTGTTGACAAGAAATAAATAGCAATAAATTTTGATAACCTAATTTAAATTGCTTTGGTAAAAGCAATTATGTCTCATCCATTTTTTAAAAATCACGGTCCTTTTAAATTCTCTGAAATAGTTAATTCATTAAATATAAATATTGATAATTCATACAAAGAAAAAAAGATTTATGATGTTAAAGATCTTTTTTCATCTACTAAAAATGATATAACTTTTTTTCATTCAAAAAAATATAAAGATATTGCAAAAAAAACTAAAGCTTCATTTTGTTTAACAACAGATAATTTAAAAACAGAATTACCAGATAGTTGTTTAGCTATAGTTGTAGAAAATGTTTTAGTTTCTACTTCAAAAATTACATCTATTTTTTATCCAGATTCTACAAATGATAATTTTGATGAAACTGCAATATTAATTACTGATACTCATTTTAAAGATAAAGTTAGTTTTGGTAAAAATATTTTAATTGGAAGTACTGTTTCAATTGGAAAAAATTGTAAAATAGGACATAACACAATTATAGAAAAAAACGTTGTTATAGGTGATAATTGTTGCATTGGATCGAATAATGTTATTAGAAACACTGTCGTTAAAAATAATGTAAAAATATTGGATAATTGTACAATTGGTAAACATGGTTTTGGTTTTTTTCCTATTAAAGATAAAAATTTACGTTACCCACATATCGGTATAGTTTTAATTGAGGATAACTGTGAAATTGGATGCGGTGCCACTATTGATAGAGGATCCATGTCAAACACTATAATAGGTAAAAATACATATTTAGATAATCAAATACATATAGCTCATAATGTTAAAATTGGTGAAAATTCTATTATAGCAGGTCAAGTAGGTATAGCTGGGAGCTCCATAATTGGTAATAATGTTAAAATTGGTGGACAAGCTGGAATATCAGGACATCTTAAAATTGGAAATAATGTAGAAATTGGAGGTGGCTCTGGAGTTATAAGAGATATTCCTGACAATACTAAGGTCATGGGCTATCCAGCAAAAAATATTAGAGAATTTTTAAAAGATAATAAATGATACACAAAACAGCCATAGTCGATTCAAATGCCAAAATTTCTCAAAATGTAAAAATTGGTCCTTATACTGTTATTGGTCCAAATGTTGAAATAGATGAAGAAACAGAAATTCAATCACATGTTAATATTTCTGGCAATACTAAAATTGGAAAAAATAATAAAATTTATCCATTTGCCTCAATAGGAAATGATCCACAAGATCTAAAATTTCAAGGTGAACAAACAAAAATAGAGATTGGTAACAATAATAAAATTAGAGAATATGTTACAATTAATCCAGGAACAAAAGGTGGTGGTGGATTAACAAAAGTTGGTAACAACTGTTTGTTTATGGTTTCGGCACACATTGCTCATGATTGTTTTGTTGGAGACAACGTAATTTTAGCTAACAATGTGCCATTAGGAGGTCATGCACATATAGATGATAATGCTATTATTGGTGGGAATTCAGCTGTTCAACAATTTGTCAGAGTAGGTAAATCAGCAATGATTGGAGGTATGTGTGGTGTAGTTAGAGATATAATTCCATATGGAATAGCACATGGCAATAGAAGTGTTTTACAGGGATTGAATTTAATAGGTTTAAGAAGAAAAAATGTTCCAAATAAAGAAATAATGATTTTAAGTGATGCGTATAAAGAAATTTTTAAAAATGAAAATTTAACAGAGAATTTAAATAATTTATCAAAAGAATTTAAGAGCAGTGAACTAGTGGCAGAAGTTATTGGATTTATAGAAAAAGATAAGAAAAGACCAATTTGTACTCCATTTTCAAAATAAAATGATAGGTTTGTTTTTAGGTGACACAGAGTTTTCAGAACTAGTTCTTAAAAAAATAAAAAAACAAAAAATAAAATACTTCATTATAGATTTTTCAAAAAACAATAAATTTAATAAAGACAAGAATTCTTTTAGAATAAGCATTGGAAGATTTGGGAAAATTATAGATTTAATCAAACAAAAAAAGTGTAAAAGAGTTCTGTTTGCAGGCAAAATTTCAAAACCAAATTTTTCCTCTTTAAGATTAGATTTAAAAGGTATTTATTATATGCCAAGTGTAATCAGAGCCGCTAAAATAGGTGATGCAGCTATAATTAAATCAATAATAAAAATTTTAAATAATGAAGGAATAAAAGTCATTAGCTCTATATTCTTTAATCCAGAGCTATCTTTAAAGAAAGGTTGTTACACCCAACTAAAGCCGAATAAACAAGATTTAATATCAATAAAAAAAGGGAAATTATTTTTTAATAAAACCAAAAGTCTAGACCACATTCAAGCGTTAGTAGTTAAAGGTGATAAAATTTTAGCTAAAGAAGGAAAAGATGGTACAAAAAAAATGTTATCAACATTAAAGAGAAAATCAGATGGTATTTTAATTAAATTACCTAAAAAGAAGCAAGATTTGAGAATGGATTTGCCAACAATTGGTTTGCAAACTTTTAAGGATGTAAAAAAATATGGATTACGTGGTGTAGTTTTGCAATCTAAAAAGAATATTTTTCTAAATAAACCTGAATCCATTAAATTTGCTAATAAACATAAGATATTTATTAATATAATATGAAAAAAATATTCATACTTACAGGCGAGCCTTCTGGAGACAAATTAGCTTCAACAGTCATTTCTAAGTTAAAATCTCAAAATCTTGATATTGAATATTCATCTGTCGGTGGAACTCATTTAAAAAAATTAGGAATTGAAAGTATATTTAATTTAAATGAAATAACTTATCTAGGTTTTACAAGTATTTTGTTCAACATATTTAAAATTAGAAATAAAATTAATCATACTGTTAATGAAATAATAAAATTTAACCCCGATATATTGTTTTCTGTTGATAGCCCTGATTTTACTATGAGAGTTGCTGAGAGAGTTAAAAAAATTAATACTAATATCAAAACAATTCACTATGTAGCTCCTCAAGTTTGGATATGGAGAAAAAATAGAGTAAAAAAAATTAAAAAGTTTATTGATCATATCCTTTTATTATTTGATTTTGAAAAAAAATATTTCGATGAAGAAAATATAAAAAATACTTTTGTTGGACATCCTTTAATTGAAAAAAATGAGGATAATAAAAAAATTGTAGAAAATATAATTCCTAAAGATAGAAAAATTATATCAATTTTCCCTGGAAGTAGAAAATCTGAAACAGACGTATTATTAAATATTTTAATTAATTTTATAAAACTAATGAACAAAAGACATAATGATTTTTATTTTTACTTTCATGCAACTGATGAAAACAAAAATTTAATTTTATCAGAAATTAAAAAATCTAATATTGAAAATGTAGATGTGGTTTCAGATGAAAGTATTAAATCTAAAATTTTATCTAATTCAGTTTTTGCTGTATCTAAATCTGGTACAGTTTCACTACAAATTTCTAGTTCAAATATACCGTCTATAATTATTTATAAAATTAGTTTTATAAATTTTATGATATTTAAAATGTTAATTAATGTTAAATTTGCAAATATAATTAATATTATTAATAATCGTGAAGTCATCCCTGAATTATTACAAAATGAATGCAATGCTGATGAAATATATAGATCTGTAATTTATCTTTTAAAAAACCCTGATCTTATCAAAAAACAATTATCTGATTGTTCAAAAACATTAGAAGGAATTAGATCTAAAACTTCTTCATCTGAAGAGGCTTGTCTAGTTTTAAGAAATTATCTTAGCTAGTCTTTTTAAAACCTCTTCTTTACCAAGAGAAATAACTATATCGTATAATCCAGGACCAAATTTTGATCCTGTTAAACCAATCCGTATTGGCTGACCGACTCCTTTAAAATTTGTATCATTTGTTTTAATCAAATTATTTACTACAGGCTCTAAATTCTCCTTATTTATATTTGATATGGATGATAATTCTTTAATAAATTCTGAAATAATTTTTTTTGCTTTATCATTTATTAATTTAATATCATCTTCATTAAAGTTAACTTTATCATTTATGATGAATTTTGAATTATTGTAAATATCTTCTAATGTTTTAGCCTTATTTTTTAAAAATGATAATGAAGATTTAACTTTTGTTTCTTTGTCTTTTTTAATTTCTTCTTTATAAATTTTACAATACTCGTCTAGACATTGATAAAGATCGTTCTCATCGATTGTTTTTATATAGTGTTCATTCATTGATAATATTCTACTCATATCTAGTTTTGATGGTGATTTTCCAATACCTGCTAAATTAAAGTGTTCAATGCTCTCTTCTAGAGTAAATATTTCTTTATCTTGATATGACCATCCTAGTCTAAGTAAATAATTTCTTAATGCATCAGGCATGATGCCTATTTTTGAGTAATCATCTAAAGTTGAGGCATTATCTCTTTTTGAAAGTTTTTTACCTTCAATAGTATGAATTAGTGGAATATGTGCAAATTCTGGAATATCCCAACCCATTGCTTGGTATATTTGTATTTGTTTAAAAGTATTTATCTTATGATCATCTCCTCTGATTATATGTGTCATTCCCATTTGATAATCGTCAACAGTTGCAGAAAGATTATAGGTTGGTGTTCCATCGTTTCTTAAAATTATAAAATCTTCTATTGTATTATTTTCAATTTCAACATCTCCTTGAACTAAATCATTAAGTTTAGAATTTCCCTCTATTTTACTTTTAAATCTAATTACAGGTTTAATATCTTTAGGTGCATCCTTTTCATCAGCATCTCTCCATTTTCTATTATAAATATATGGCATCTTTTTTTGCCTAGCCCTTTTTTTTTGCTCCTCTATCTCTTCAGCAGAGCAGTAGCATTTGTATGCGTTGCCTTTTTTTAATAATTCATTAGCAATTTTAATGTGATCTTCTATTTTTTGTGACTGAATATATTCTTCACCATCATGCTCAATCCCTATCCACTTTAATGAATTAATAATTTGTATTTTATGTTCCTCTTTGGATCTTTCTTTGTCAGTATCTTCAATTCTTAGGTGAAAAGTTCCTTTTTGATTTTTAGAGAACAACCAATTAAACAAGGCAGTTCTAACCCCTCCAATATGAAGAGCTCCAGTAGGGGATGGAGCAAAACGTGTTGCTACTTTAGACATCAATGTTGTTTAGACTATTTTTTTAGAAGTTTCTATATAAAGATACTAAAACTCCTTGAACTTTTACCCTATCAGGTCCAAAAATCTTAGTTTCATAGTTTCTATTAGCACTTTCAAGTGCCACAACTTTACCTTTTTTTCGAATTCTTTTTAACATTGCTTCGTGCTCATCTATTAATGCAACAACAATTTTACCATTATCGGCAGTGTCAGTTCTTTTTATGATTACAGTATCACCTTCATGAATACCTGCATCTATCATAGAGTCGCCCTGGACTTTTAATCCAAAGTAATCACCATTTTTTTCTAAATTATTTGGTAGTGGAATTCTAGATACCTCGTTTTGTATTGCTTCAACAGGTGTTCCAGCTGCAATTTTTCCAAGTACTGGTACTTCTGCTTCATCAGAATTAGTTTGTTCTTCATCTAAACCACCTTTAATCACACTAGGTGAAAAGCTATTATAAATATCATTGGCAGAAGCTGTTTCTGGTAATTTAATTACCTCTAAAGCTCTTGCTTTGTGAGCTAATCTTTTTATAAAACCTCTTTCTTCTAAAGCACTAATTAATCTGTGAATTCCTGATTTAGATTTTAAATTAAGAGATTGTTTCATCTCCTCATAAGAAGGAGATACACCTGAACTTCTCAACTTCTTGTTGATAAATAAAAGCAGGTTTTTTTGTTTTTTTGTTAGCATAAGAACAAATATCGTACAAATAATGTTCTATAAAAGTTCTTTTAAATTAACAATACTAAAAAAAACTAGCAAAATAGGGCTTTATTTGACTATAAAACTGAAAATATAGAATTATTATCTAAGTTTTTCAAAAGTGATTCACCAATTAAAAAAGTGTTAA
>CACAIU010000035.1 GCA_902532645.1 uncultured Pelagibacteraceae bacterium
GCATTTGGTAAATCTTTTACTACTGCTTTAGATAAAGGTGGTTTATTAGATTGGGGTGATCATGAGGCAAGAACCCTTGAGGATATGGGATATCCAAACTGGGTTGCTGAAAAAGGATTATGCCCAGGACTACCAGATTGGACAGCTTTAAAAAATCCAGACTGTGCTAAAAACTTTACAACACCTGATTCACCAGATGGAAAAGGAAGAATGTTGGAAGGTCCACAAACTTGGCATGGTGACTTAATTCCACAAAGGGTTGATGCACTAGGTTTAGGAGATTTATGGTGGGTTAAATTTGCTGGAAGTGCTGATGCACTTTGGGCAGAATTAGCTGCAGCTGAAAAAGAAGGAAGAGGAACAATTATCTTCAACTGGACGCCTAACTTCACAGATGGTGCTGGTTTTACATTTATTGACTTCCCTCCATACACAGCTGGTTGTAGACCAGAAGATGGTGGAGATGGTAAATGTGGTTCTCCTGATGGATACTTGAAAAAAGCAGTTCATGTGTTGCAGGAAGCACAAATATATTAGCTGAAAAATTAAATATGACTTTACCAATTGAAACTCATTTGCTTCAAGCATGTGTTTCTGAACCAATTAAACCAGTTCTGGATAATGTAGTTACATTTGGCGCTGGTCATTTTTATGTGAGTCAGTCAGATAAAGGTGAAATGGTAATGGGTGGAGATTTAGATGGATACAATAGTTATGCACAAAGAGGAAACTTACCAACTCTACAACATGTATTGACAGAAGGGATTGCAATGATGCCATTTTTAAGCAAATTAAAAATGTTGAGAACCTGGGGTGGTATTATGGATATGTCAATGGACGGTTCTCCAATTATTGACAAAACTCATATTGAAGGATTGTATTTAAATTGTGGATGGTGTTATGGAGGATTTAAAGCTACACCTGCATCAGGTTGGACTTTTGCACACACAATTGCACAAGATAGAGTTCACGAATTAAACGCTGGTTATAGTTTAAATAGATTTAATACGGGCCATCTAATTGATGAAAAGGGACTAGGAACAAAAACCTGGATATCTTAAATGCTTTACATAAATTGCCCACACTGTGGAATGAGATCTCAAAATGAATTTTCATATGGTGGCGATGCAAGTGTTAAAAGACCAGAACTTAATAAAGAAGTTTCTGATCAAGAATGGGATAATTTTGTTTATAATAGAAAAAGTTTAAGAGGTAAGCATTTAGAGCTATGGCAACATATTTCTGGATGTAGGCAATGGATTAAAGTTGAGAGGGATACAGCAACCCATGAAATTTTCAGAACTTTTAAAGCTGATGAGGAAGTTGCTTAATGACTCAAGCTTTTAGAATTGAAAATAGCGGGTTAATAAATAGAGATAAAAAATTATCTTTTAAGTTTAATGGTAAAACTTACTTTGGTTATGAGGGTGACACATTAGCTTCAGCTTTATTAGCAAATGGAGTTCATTTAGTAGGAAGAAGTTTTAAATATCACAGACCCAGAGGTTTCTTTGGAGCTGGTGTAGATGAACCCTATGCAGTTGTACAACTTTATAGAAATGGTGAAACAGAACCTAATATTAAAGCCACTGAGCAGGAGCTATTTGAGGGTTTAGAGGCAAAAAGTGTTAATTGTTGGCCAAGTGTTAATTTTGATATAGGTGCAATCAATAATTTTTTGAGAATTTTTTTACCAGCAGGTTTTTATTACAAAACTTTTATGTGGCCTAAAAGTTTTTGGTATCGAATTTATGAGCCATTTATTAGAAAAGCAGCTGGTTTAGGCGTAGCTTCAATTAAACATGATAAAGAAAGATATGAACATAAATATGAATATTGTGATTTATTAATTGCAGGCTCAGGACCCTCAGGATTAGCTAGTGCATATGCTGCAGCAAAAAATGGAGCCAAAGTTATTCTGGCTGAAGATAAACCAAGATTTGGCGGATCTTTACTAACCAGTGATGTCAATATTGGCAATCAATCAGGAAAAGATTGGGCTGAGGGGATAATTGCAGAACTAAAAACAATGCCAAATGTTGTTGTTAAAAATAGATCTCAAATTTTTGGATATTATGATCACAACATGCTTGTTATGTCGGAAAAAGTTAGCGATCATTTACCTACAACTAAAAAATATCATCCTAATAAAAGACTATGGTACATTCGTGCAAAAGAAGTTTTGATTTCTTCAGGATCAATTGAAAGACCAATAGTTTTTGGAAATAATGATACACCAGGAGTTATGCTATCTTCAGCTGCTAAAGAATATTTAAAAGTATATGGTGTTTTAGTTGGAAGAAAACCGCTAGTGTTTACAAATAATGACAGTGGATACGAAACAGCAATTGAATTTAAAAAGCATGGAGTAGATCCAGTTGTTTTAGACTCAAGAAAAAATCCTGAGTCAGAAATAATTGACGAAGCAAAAAATTTAGGAATTAACATTAAAAATTCATATGTTGTTGTTGCAGCACAAGGATATAAAAAAGTAAAATCCGCAGATATTGCATCTATTTCTGAAGACAAAAAACAACTTGGTAAAATAGAAAATATAGAATGTGATTGTATTTGTGTTTCAGGTTTTTGGACACCAACCATTCATTTAGCCTCACAATCAGGAAATAAAACGAAGTTTAAAGAGGAAATTGATGCATTTATCCCAGGGCAATCAAAACAAAATGAAATTACTCTAGGTGCAGCTAATGGAGTATTTACACTGGAGGAAACTTTAAAAACTTCATTTAAAGCAGGAAGTGAATTATCAAAAAAAATTACTGAAAATGATAATGAGATATCTATTCCAAACGTTGTTGAAAAGAAATCTTCTCAACATGATAAGTTCTGGTGCGTTCCATTGCCGAAAGGTAAAAATTATAAAAGGTTTTTAGATTTCCAAAATGATGTAGCAGTATCTGATATAGAAATAGCTTTAAGAGAAGGGTATCGATCAATTGAGCACGTTAAAAGATATACCACTTTAGGAATGGCAACAGATCAAGGAAAAACAAGTAATTTAAATGGATTGCAATTAGTATCCGAAATTGAAAACAAAGTTGTTCCTGCAGTAGGTCATACAACTTTTAGACCCCCATATACTCCAGTTTCTATTGGAGCAATAGTAGGAAGAGAGGTTGGAAAACACTCAAAACCAACAAGAAAATCTCCAATGCATTCATGGCATGAAAAAAATAATGCAGTTTTTGTTGATGCGGGTGTTTGGTTAAGACCAAGATATTATAAAAGAGGAAATGAAAATTTATTTGAGGCCTCTAAAAGAGAAGCAAAAAATGTGAGAACAAATGTAGGAGTTTGTGACGTAACAACTTTAGGAAAAATTGATGTCAAAGGTCCCGATGCAGCAGAGTTATTAAACAGAGTTTATACAAATGCATGGTTGAAGCTACCAGTTGGTAAAGCTAGATACGGTGTAATGTTAAGAGAAGATGGAATTGTTATGGATGACGGAACAACCACAAGAATTTCAGAAAATCATTATCATATGACAACTACTACAGCTCAAGCGGCAAACGTTCTTTCTCATTTAGAATATTATTTGCAACTAGTTTGGCCTGAATTAAATGTGAATGTGGTTTCAACCACAGAACAATGGGCTGGAGCAGCTATCGCTGGACCTAAATCTAGAGATTTATTGCAAAAATTATTTCCAAATTCCGATGTATCAAATGAAGGTTTACCATTCATGGGCTATATGGAGGGAGATTTATTTGGTGTTAAAGCAAGAATATTTAGAATTTCGTTTTCAGGTGAGCTTGCTTATGAAGTAAATGTTGAGTCTGATTATGGAAATTTTATGTGGGAAAAAATAATGGAAGTTGGTAAAGAATTTAATATTCAACCATATGGAACAGAAGCATTATCAACTCTTAGAATTGAAATGGGACATGTTGCTGGATCAGAACTTGATGGTAGAACAATTCCATTCGACAACGCCTTAGAAGGTCTTGTTAGTAAAAAGAAAGATTTTATTGGAAAAAGATCATTACAAAGATCTGCATTTATAGCTGAAGATAGACAAAGAATAGTAGGCGTAGTTCCATTAGATAAACAAACAAGTATACCAGAAGGCTCTCACTTAGTTAAAGATGATAAAGCACCCTTACCAAATCCAAAATTAGGTCATATCTCTGCATCTTGTTGGAGTGTTGAATATGATAATCCTTTTTCTTTGGCAATTTTGAAAGATGGAAAAAATATGATCGGTCAAAAGCTTTTTGCGATGTCACCACTTAAAAACAAAGTAATACCAGTTGAGATAGTTTCATCACATTATGTAGACCCGAAAGGTGAAAGAGTTAGATCATGACATTAATTTCAGTTTTATCAAATGTTCATGCAAAAGGTCAATTCGGAGATTGTGACGGTAAAAATGAAAATGATTTACTTAAAATATCTGAAATCAAAAATTTATTAATTGTTCAAATAGTTCAGTACAAAAAATCTTCAGTTTCATTTGAGAGTATTGATATTGATGGTTTAAATTTAAAAAATGAACCTTTAACCGTAGTATTTAATGAAACTACAAGGATTATGTGGAATGGACCAAAAAACTGGCTTTTAGTTTCAACAAAAAAAGATTTAATTAAAAATGTATCAGATAATTTTAAAGATACAGATTTTGCTATAACAGATTTATCTCATTCAAGAGCTATTATTGAAATCGAAGGAAATGATTCTATAGAAGTTTTGAAAAAAGGATGTCCTTTTAATTTTAATACATTGGATAAAAATAATTCAATAAACTCAACTTATAATGGAATAGCTTTTACAGTAGATAAGTTGGGTGAAAACCCAAATAAAGTAAGGTTATTTGCTTTAAGAAGTTTTGGCGAATCTTTATACCATTCAATTACAGACGCATCTTTAGAGTTTGGCTTTAGGTCTTTATAAATTTTAATTTTCAATCTCTTGTTACAATATAAACACCAATAGAAGTAATTAGAAATCCAATTAAATCTAAACTAGTTAAACTTTCATTTAAGAAAAGCCATGCCATAAAAGCAGAAGTTGCTGGAATTAAAAAAAATATAGAAACAGTTTTACTTGCTGAATTATTTTTTATTAAAAACATTAATATTGTAAATGCTCCAAAGGATACCAAAAATATTTGATGGCTCATTGCAATGATAAATGTTTGTGAGAAATCAATATATGGATCAACAAATAAAATTATTATTAATAAATGAAATATACATCCACCAATAGCTTGATTCATATTACTTACAGACAATGGCAAGTTGTTACTTAATTTTTTTTGCCATAAAGTTGAAAATGTAATTGCTAATAATGCTATTATTGTTGCGATCAATCCTGCGGCTGGTATTTTTGAACCAATATCAAAACCCAATACAAGTCCTGCGCCAGCAAATCCCAATAAAACACCTATCCATTGTTTTGTAGATACTTTCTCATTTAAGACAGGACCACTTAATGCATTTGTGAGAACTGGTTGAAGAGTTACAATTAATGCTGCAATTGCTGTAGGCATACCTATTGAAATTGAGAAAAAGACACCACCAAGATAAAAACCATGAAATAAGACACCACTAAAAAAAGATTCAAAAAAGTTTCTTTTGCTTACAAGAATTTTTTGTTTTGAATAAATAGAAAATAAAAAAAAACCGAAAGCAACTAAAGCAAATCTAAACGCTAGTGCAGAAAATGGATCACTGTTATCTATAATAGGTTTAGTAGTTATAAATGCGGAAGACCATAGAATTATAAATATGAAAGGAAAAATTTTAATCATTATATTCAATAAACAAATAAATAAACTAAAATCAATAAATACCTATAATGAACAAATTAGATATGGTAATAAAAGAACAAATCATTTAAGTTTTAAATATGATCTTCAAGTTATTAAGAATTTTTACAATTTTTGTATCATTTTTCTTTTTAACAG
>CACAIU010000036.1 GCA_902532645.1 uncultured Pelagibacteraceae bacterium
GAGCATAGGAATTTGGCAAATAGCAATAGTTGTTATATTAGTAGTCTTATTATTTGGACGAGGTAAAATCTCTAGTCTAATGGGCGATGTTGCTAAAGGTATTAAAAGTTTCAAAAAAGGAATGGCGTCAGATGTTACTGACGATACAGAGCCAAAAAACATTTCCGAAGAAAATAAAGACTCAGAAAAAAAAGATTAAATCGCATGCCTACTATTGGTTGGTTTGAGATCTTAATTGTTGTTGGTATTGCAATTGTTGTTCTTGGTCCAAAAGATTTTCCAATCATGTTAAAGAAAGCTGGGTCTTGGATAGGGACTGCAAAAAGGTATGTGAGCAACATTCAAAATGAGGTTTCTAATTTAGAAATTGATGAAGAAAAAATTGATAATGAAATAAAAAAAGAAACTAAAAAAGATGAGCAATGAAGAAAATGAAGGTGGATTTGTTAGCCATCTAACAGAACTAAGAAAAAGATTAATACATAGTTTTATATTTCTAATAATCTTTTTTGTTATTTGTTATATTTTTGCAGAACATATTTACGGTTTTTTAGTTGATCCTTTTGCTCAAGCGGTAAAAGATGATGGATCTGATAGAAGGCTTATTTTTACCGCCTTACAGGAAACTTTTTTAACGTATATCAAGGTATCTTTTTTCACAGCTTTTTTCGTGACCTGTCCATTTATTCTAATGCAAATATGGAAATTTATTGCCCCAGGTTTATATAAACATGAAAAAGTTGCAATACTTCCATACCTTATCTTAACACCAATTCTTTTCTTTTTGGGAGGTATGCTTGTTTACTATTTGATAATGCCTCTAGCTATTAAATTCTTTTTATCATTTGAAAGCACAGGGATGTCAACAAGTTTACCAATTCAATTAGAAGCCAAAGTAAATGAATACTTGTCACTTGTTATGAAGTTAATTTTTGCATTTGGAATAAGTTTCCAACTCCCTATAGTTTTAAGTTTATTAGCAAGAGTAGGTGTTGTTGACAGTCAATTTCTAAAAGAAAGAAGAAAGTATGTGGTAGTAATTATATTTGCTGCTGCTGCATTACTTACACCACCAGATCCAATTACTCAAATAGGTTTAGCTATTCCATTATTAATTTTATATGAATTATCTATATTTTCAGTAAAATTTATAGAAAACAAAAAATTAGAAAAGACTGATGCATAATTTAAAAGAAATAAGAAAAGATCTTGTAAAATTTGAAAAAGATCTTGAAAAGCGTTCAGTTAAAATTAATGATCTTAATATTAGTGAAGTAACAAAAAAATCTATTTTAGATTCAGCAGAATGGTTTAAAAATTTAGAAAATAATCTTGATAAAAGACAATATAAAATTGCCGAACATGTTCTTAAAGAAATTAATGAAAGATTAAATTTTCTTTTAAATGTTGGTTTAGATTATTTAACATTGTCAAGAGAATCTGGAACATTATCAGGTGGTGAGGCTCAAAGAATAAGATTAGCTTCACAGATTGGATCTGGTTTAACAGGTGTATTATATGTTTTGGATGAACCATCAATAGGATTACACCAAAAAGATAACGTAAAACTGATTAATGCACTAAAAAGATTAAGAGATCTAGGTAATACTGTTATTGTTGTTGAGCATGATACAGAGACAATGGAAAATGCAGATCATATCATTGATCTAGGTCCTGAAGCCGGTAGTAATGGTGGTGAGATAACAGCACAAGGATCATATGATGAAATTAAAAAAGATAAAAATAGTATTACAGGTCAATATCTTGCAAATAAAAAATCAATTGAAATTCCAAAATCTCGACGCTTAGCTAAAAATGGAAGATTTGTCGAAATCAATGGTGCAAGTGGAAATAATTTAAATAATGTTAATCTTAAAATTCCAACCGGAACATTTACTTGTGTTACTGGTGTCTCTGGTAGTGGTAAATCTACTCTAATATTACAAACATTGTTTCATGCTTTAAATTTAACTTTAAATAACAAAGCTAGAAAAGCACCCAAATCATTTAAAGGTTACAAGGGTGTTGAATTGATTGATAAAATAATTGATATAGACCAGTCTCCTATTGGTAGAACTCCAAGATCAAATCCAGCAACTTATACAGGAGCCTTTGGTCCTATTAGAGATTGGTTTACAAGCTTACCAGAGTCCAAAACAAGAGGATATAAACCAGGAAGATTTTCTTTCAATGTTAAAGGAGGTAGATGTGAAGCTTGTGAGGGTGACGGTGTAATCACATATGAAATGCATTTTTTACCTGATGTTTATATACAGTGTGATGAATGTAAGGGTACAAGGTATAATAGAGAAACTTTAGAAATCAAATTTAAAGGCAAAAGTATTGCAGATGTGTTAGATATGTCAGTTGATGAAGGGTGTGAGTATTTTGAAAATATATCAAATATAAAAACAAAATTGTTAACCCTTAAAAAAGTTGGATTAGGTTATATAAAAATTGGTCAGCAAGCAACTACTCTATCAGGGGGTGAAGCACAACGAATTAAGCTTGCAAAAGAACTTTCAAAAAGATCAACAGGAAGAACGATGTATATCTTAGATGAACCAACTACAGGTTTACATCAACATGATATTAAAAAACTTTTAGAGATACTTCATACATTTGTAAAACTTGGGAATACAGTAGTTGTTATTGAACATAATTTGGATGTAATTAAAACCGCAGACTACATTGTAGATATGGGGCCTGAAGGTGGTGTAAAAGGTGGTAATATTGTCGCCGAAGGTAAACCAGAGGAAGTATGCAAAGTTAAAGACAGTTATACTGGTAAATTTTTAAAACCTCTTTTATCTTAAAATTTAATAACTTAAAATTTTTTAAAATTAGTGTATATTTATGAAGAATCATGAGTAATTTGTTATCATCATTATCAAAAACAATACATACTTCGTTAGCTTTAGCTATAGTTTTATTTCTTGGCTTATTTTATTTAAATGATGGGATATCTTTCGATACATTGTTTTGGAGTTGGTTATTTAGATATATCCATGTAATTGTTGCAATTATGTGGATTGGATTATTATGGTATTTCAATTTTGTTCAAATTCCAAATATGGGAAAAATACCAGATGAACAGAAACCAGCTATAGGTAAAGTAATAGCACCAGCTGCATTATTTTATTTTAGATGGGCTGCTGCATTAACTGTTCTTTCAGGATTAATTCTTGCTCTTCTAAATGGATATCTTCATGATGCAATGACTTTGAGTATAGGTTCAGGTGTACCTAAACATACTGCAATAGGAATTGGTATGTGGCTAGGAATTATAATGGCTTTTAATGTTTGGTTTGTTATTTGGCCAAATCAAAAAAGAGCTTTAGGAATCGTTGAGAGTGATCCTGAAATTAAAGCAAAATCAGCTAAAACTGCCATGCTATTTTCTAGAACAAATACCTTATTATCATTACCAATGTTACTTACAATGGTAATAGCTCAAAACTTATATTAAATTATTTTATATTGTCTTCTCTAAGAACAGTTTTTTGTGAAACTCTTAACCTTACCAAAACAGTATTAGCAATATAAATGGACGAATAAGTTCCAAAAACAACACCTAGTATCATTGCAAGCGAAAAACCTTTTAATATTTCTCCACCAAAAAAATAAATTGCTGATAAAGCAAGTAAAGTTGTTGCTGATGTTATTATAGTTCTTGATAAAGTTTCATTAATTGAAATATTAGTTAATTCAAAAATTTTTATATCAGAATATTTTCTTAAATTCTCACGTACACGGTCAAAAATAACTACTGTATCATTCATGGAATATCCAACTATTGTTAATACAGCTGCAATAATTGACAAATTTATTTCCAAGCTAAATAGTGAAAAAACTCCTAGAGTCACAATTACATCATGGAATAAAGCTAGAATTGCACCTAAACTAAACTGCCATTCAAATCTTATCCAAATATAAATTAACATTAATGCTAAAGACAAGGATATTGCTATTACCCCTGATTTTAATAATTCGGCACTAACTTTAGGACCAACATTTTCAACTCTTCTAAAATCATAATTGTTTCCAAAAGATTTATCTAAATTAGTCTTAATTTCTTCAATAATATTCTTTTTATTATCTTTATTTTCAAATTTTACTAAAAAATCTGTATCATTACCAAATTTCTTCACTGAAACATCTCCTAAGTCCATTTGATTAAATCTATCTCTTAATGAACTAACATTTATTTTTGAGTCTGAGGCTCTTAATTCAATTAATGTACCACCTTTAAAGTCTATCCCAAAATTAAGCCCTTTAAATATTAACAATAATAATGAAACAACAATCAAAACTGATGATAATAAATTAAAGTGATTATAATATTTATTAAAAGGAATCATTAAATTAATTTTTCCTTATTCTTATTTCTTGATACATAAATACTAGTGAACAATCTCGCTATGAAATAGACTGAAAATAATGTTGTAAATATTCCAACACCTAAGGTTACAGCAAAACCTTTAACTGGACCTGAACCCATAAAAAATAAAATAATTGCTGCCAATAATGTGGTAATATTTGCATCTAAAATTGCAGTTCTTGATTTAGTGTAACCACCATCAAAAGCCAAAATATTATTAGTCTCATCTTTTAGTTCTTCTTTAATTCTCTCAAAAATTAAAACATTTGCATCGACAGCCATACCTACAGTTAGAATAATCCCTGCAATACCAGGCAATGTTAAAGTGGCTTCAAATAAAGTTAAAACACCCAAAAGAATAAACAAATTAATTATTAATGTGAAATTGGTAATTAATCCAAAAATTTTATATTTTACAAACATAAAAATTATCACCAACATAAAGCCTATAGCTAAAGCAATCATTCCTGCATTAATTGAATCTTGTCCAAGATCAGGTCCAACCGTTCTTTCTTCAATAATATCTAATGGTGCAGGTAATGCTCCTGATCTTAATAATAAAGCTAGATCAGTAGCAGTTTGAAAAGTAAAACCTCCACTTATCTGACCAGATCCACTGGCAATAGTATCTCTTACAACAGGTGCGCTAATAATTTTACCATCTAAAACAATTGCCAATTGTTTTCCAATACCAGTTGAAGTTGCCTTACCAAACCTTTTTGCGCCTACTCTATCTAAAGTAAATGAAACAATTGTTTGGTTAGTCTGAGTGTCCATTTTTGGTTGAGCATCAAGTAAATTTTCACCACTTATTATAATTCTTTTACTAACTGTTGCTTCTTCTAAACCATTTTCAAATTTTAACTTTTCAACTCCAAAACGATCATTTTCGTCATTTGTTACAAATCGAAAAGTAAGGTTTGCAGTTTTACCAAGCAATGATTTTATTCTAGTTGGATCATCTAATCCAGGAAGCTCTACTAAAATACGGTTGTTTCCTCTTTTAAGTATGTTTGGCTCATTAGTTCCAACCTCATCTACTCTCCTTCTAACTATTTCTATAGCTTGATCTTGAGAAGAAGTTTTAAGTTTAATTAAACCTTGTCTTGAAAAATTAACTTTAAAATTTAACCCTGTATCTTCAATTTCTAACTGATGTGATTTAAATCTTGGGTAATAAGGGTTAAGGTCACTATTTTCATCCTGAAAAACTTCTAAGACAGATTGTTTATCATTTTCTATTACATTAAAAAAAATATTTTGATTTTCTATCTTTATATTATTGATCTTAATATTTTTTTCTTTGAAGTAATTTCTGATAGTTGTTGTTAAGTTTTGAAGTTTTTGTTCAATTACAGGTTCATTATCAAT
>CACAIU010000037.1 GCA_902532645.1 uncultured Pelagibacteraceae bacterium
GCCTTAGAAAAAAGATTGAAATTGATCCAAAAAATCCAAAATTTTTACAGACAATAAGAGGTGCAGGTTATGTTCTATGGATTGAGTGATTACTTAAAAAAAATATTACCAAAAAGATTATTTTATAGAGCACTCCTTATTGTTGCTATTCCAGTTTTAGTTTTACAACTAGTAATTACAATTGTTTTTTTTGATAGCCTTTGGATCAAAACAAACAAAGGTATGACAAGAACTTTAATAAATGAAATTAGTACATTTATTCAAGCTTATGAAAGTGAGCAAGATAACAAACAAGAGTTGTATGATCTTTTTTCTATATTTTTAGATTTAAATATTGAATTTACCAATAACGAAAAATTACAAAATACGGATACTGAAAGATGGTTTAGTCCCATAGATAGAACTTTAAGAAGAGAGCTAAAATCTAAATTTGGATTAAATGAATACTGGTTTGATACAACAAATTATAAGGAATTAATTGATTTAAGAATTAAATATGAAAATGGCTATTTTAAGTTTTTAGTACCTAAAGATAGAGTTGCAAGTTCTTCAGCAAGAATATTTGCACTTTGGATTACCGTACCTGCAATTATAATGGTGATCATTTCCTTAATATTTTTAAAAAATCAAACTAGACCAATCACAAACCTAGCTCGTGCGGCTAAAAGGTTTGGTAAAGGAGAAAACATTGAAGAGTTCAACCCTTCTGGAGCCCTTGAAATAAGACAAGCAGGACATGAGTTTGATAAAATGAGAAAGAGAATTGAAAGACACATAAATCAAAGAACAGAAATGTTATCTGGAATAAGTCATGATTTAAGGACACCTTTAACAAGAATGAAACTACAATTAGCTTTTATAAAAGATAAAGAAACTGTGGATAAATTAACTGAAGACATAAATGAAATGGAAAAAATGTTAAATGAATATTTACAATTTACCAGCTCATCATATGTTGAAAAAGATGAAATGTTTAATCTATCTGAGTTAATTTCAGAAGTTACTAAAAAATATAATAATGAAAATATTTCACAAAACTTAACACCAAGAATTTACTTTAATGGCAGAAAAAATTTAATAAATAGATGTCTTAATAATCTAATTGATAATGCTATAAAATACGCAAACAAAGTTGAAATTAGCTTAAATAAAAAAAATACAAACTTATTCATTATTATTGACGATGATGGGCCTGGAATACCAAAAAACGAATATGAAAATGTATTCAAACCTTTCTATAAAATAGATAAGGGTCGAGCAGACTCTAAATCAAGTGTTGGTCTTGGTTTATCAATTTCATCAGACATTATCAAATCTCATGGAGGAAATATAATGTTAGAAAAATCAAAAATGGATGGTTTAAGAGTTAAGGTTTTCTTGCCTGTTTAACTTTTTTATTTTTTTTTTTCTCAAGTTTATTGATTTTATTTTCAAGATTCTCAACACGTTTTGAGAGTACTTCAAACTCATCTTTACTTGTAAGTTTCATTTTAAAAACAAACTCATCTCTTTTAGATTTTAAGATATTAAATAATTCAGTAGTTAAGTCTTTTGAAGATACTAGTCCCTGCTCTATTAATTTAGCAAACTTATCAATTATAAATTTAGAATTTTTCATATTTAAGATATACATTATAAGTATTATTAAAAATGTTCATTAATAATTTTGACCCAGTAGCCTTAGAAATCTTTTCTTTAGAAATCAGATGGTATTCTTTAGCTTATATATTTGGAATTATATTAGGCTGGATACTCGCTAAAAAATTTTTTATCCAAGACATAGAGGTTAAAAATAAATTTGATGATTATTTAACTTATTTAATTATAGGTATAATTTTAGGAGGAAGACTTGGTTATATTTTTATTTATAATTTAAGTTTTTATATAAATAATCCATTAGATATATTTAAAATTTGGCAAGGTGGGATGTCCTTCCATGGTGGTTTAATTGGAGTTATCTTCGCATCAATATTTTTTGCTAAAAAAAATAATCAAAACCCATTCTTATATATGGATATTGTCGCTTTAGTAGCTCCAGTCGGATTATTTTTTGGACGAATAGCAAACTTTATAAATTCAGAGTTATATGGGACTATAACTAATGTACCCTGGGCAGTAACATTTGTTCATGTAGATAATATTCCTAGGCATCCCTCGCAATTATATGAAGCACTGTTAGAAGGATTTTTTTTATTTGTATTATTAATTTATTTTAAAAATAAATTTTCAAATAAACCTGGTGTAATTTCAGGATTATTTTTAATAATTTACTCAATCTTTAGATTTATTGTTGAATTTTATAGAGTACCAGATGAACAGCTAGGTTACATATTTTTAAATTTAACAATGGGGCAAGTAGTAAGTTTTATATTTATATTATCAGGGATAGTCTTATTTTATTTAAAATATGAAACTCGATATGACAAATAATTTACCATTAGATCAATTTATAAATTTAGCTCTTTACGATAAGGATAAAGGTTTTTATATGAAAAAGAATCCTTTTGGTGAGGATGGAGACTTTATTACTGCTCCAAATATCACAAGATTATTTTCAGAAATAATTGCAATTTGGACAATTACTTTTTGGAAAAGTATAGGCTCTCCAAAAAAATTTAATTTGCTAGAACTAGGAGCTGGAAATGGCGAAATGATGAAAGTCATAGATGAGACACTTAATAATTTTCCAGAATGTTCCGATGCATGCAATTTTGTAATTCATGAAAAAAGTGATTTTTTAGTAAATGCACAAAAAAAAAATTTGAGTTCTAAAAAATTTTCATGGTTAAAAAACATTGAAAAAATAAACTCAAACCCAACAATTTTTTTAGCTAATGAATTCTTTGATGCCATACCAATCAAGCAATTTTTCAAAAAAAAAGATGGTTGGTTTGAAAGATTTGTAAATTTGAGTGATCCAAAAAAAGCTGAGTTTAAAGAGGAGAAAATTGATATAGAAAAAATTGAAAAACATCTTAATTTCGAAATATCGAAAGATCAGAACGTTATAGAATATTCGCCAGATACATTTAAATATTTAAAAACAATTTCCGATTTAATACAAAAAAAATGATGGGGGAATGTTAGTTATTGATTATGGTTATGCAGATAGCAAAATGCATGAAACTCTTCAGGCAGTAAATAATCACAAATATTCTAACATTTTAGAAAATATTGGAGACTCTGATATTACTTACAATATAAACTTTCATTCTTTTGAGAAATTTATAAGTCAGTTTAAAGAAATTGACTCAATATTTACAAATCAAAAAAAATTTTTAACAAGTATGGGTATTCTTCAAAGAGCAGAAATAATCAGCAAAAATATAGCATTTTCTAAAAAAGCAGATTTATTTTATCGAGTAAGACGTTTGATAGATGAAAAGCAAATGGGTAAATTATTCAAAGTCATGCTTGTAAAAAAAAAGAGAAACAATTTTAAAACAGGTTTTCAAAATTGATAAAATCAAAAAAACTCTCAAAAATTAAAACTATTAAACATGGTTTTTTTAATAAAACTGGCGGTAAATCAAAAAAAATTTATAAAAGTTTAAACTGTGGTCCTGGTTCTAAAGACAATCCGACAGATGTTAAAAAAAATTTAAAAATAGTTATAAAAAAAATAAAAAGTACCGCTAAAAGTATTTTTTTACTTCATCAAATACATAGTAATAAATTTGTTTTTATTGATGAAAAAAACTCATTTAAATCAAAACCAAAAGCAGACGCAGTAATTACAAATCAAAAAAACATGCCAATTGGTGTTTTAACTGCTGATTGTGTGCCAATTTTAATCTGTGATGAAAGAACAAAATTAGTTGCAGCAATTCATGCGGGGTGGAAAGGTGCATACAAAGATATAATTAGTAAAGTAATCCAATTTATGATCAAAAAAGGATCTAATCCTAAATATATTACTGCAGCTATCGGACCTGCTATCTCGGCTAAAAATTATGAAGTAAAAGCAGATTTTAAAAGAAAATTTATAAAAAAGGATAAAAAAAATAATAAATTTTTTAAAATTAAGTACAAAAAGCTTTATTTTGATTTACCTAAATATGTAAAATCATGTCTTTTAAAGAATAAAATAAAAAATATTGAGTCTTTAAATATTGATACATTTGATATTAATAATAATTTTTTTAGTGCAAGAAGAGCGTTAAGACTAAATCATGATGATTATGGTAGAAATATTTCAATAATTATGCTTTATTAGGCTTTTTTAATGAAATTATTATCCGGAAATAGTAACAAACCATTAAGCAAGAGTATTGCTAAATATCTAAAATCTAAATTAGTAAACTCTAGTATTAGAAATTTTTCTGACGGAGAAATCTATGTGGAAATAAATGAAAATATTAGAGGTAATAGTATTTTTTTAATTCAATCTGTTTCATCTCCTGCAAATGATAACCTAATGGAATTACTGCTATGTATTGATGCACTTAAGAGATCGTCAGCAAAAAATATTACTGCTGTTATTCCGTACTTTGGTTATGCTAGACAAGATAGAAAAGTTGCACCAAGAACCTCAATTTCAGCAAAACTTGTCTCAAATCTAATTACTACAGCAGGAGCAGATAGAGTTGTTACTGTTGATTTGCATGCAGGACAAATTCAAGGATTTTTTGATATTCCAGTAGATAACTTGTTCGCAACACCTATTTTTGCAAGACATGTAAAAAAAAAGATAAAAAGTAAAAATCTAATTTGTGTTGCACCAGATGTTGGTGGTACTGAGAGAGCTAGAGCACTAGGAAAGATTTTAAATGTTGGGCTAGCAATAGTAGATAAAAGAAGACCAAAGCCAGGTCAATCTCAAGTAATGAATATTATTGGAGATGTTAAAGGAAAAACTTGCATTCTTGTTGACGATATAATCGATTCAGGTGGTACAATTGTAAATGCAGCTAAAGCACTTAAAGATCGAGGCGCTAAAGAAGTTTATGTTTACATTACACATGGTGTTCTTAGTGGAGAAGCTGTAAAAAAAATTAAAAATTCTGTAATAAAAAATTTAGTAATAACTGACACAATTGATAACTCGAATAGAGTTAAAGGGGCTAAAAACATTGAGGTTCTGTCAATTTCTAGCCTTATGGGTGAGGCTATTAAAAGAATATCAAATTCAACCTCTGTATCAGATTTATTCAAATAAATACCTTGAGTTATTAAGGAACTTGAGCTAAAAACCTTTGTTTTTATGAATTCATTAGATGCTAATATCAGAAACACAAAAACTAAAGGTGAGCTTAATTCACTTAGAAATAACGGTAATGTACCTGCAATTATTTATGGTGGTGAAGCTCAAAACGAAAAGATTTCTATATCTAAAAAAGTACTTAAATCACTAATAGAAAAAGAAAATTTTTTATCAAGCATAATTACTTTAAATGTTGATGGAAAACCTCAAAAAGCTCTTCCAAGGGAAATAAAATACGACATTATTTCAGATGAACCAATTCATGTAGACTTTTTAAGAATAGTTGCAGGAATAAAAGTCAGAATAGAAGTACCAGTGAAATTTTTAAATCATGAAAAATCTCCTGGATTAAAAAGAGGTGGAGTTT
>CACAIU010000038.1 GCA_902532645.1 uncultured Pelagibacteraceae bacterium
AAAAGAAGCAAGAGATAAATTTTAAAATACGTATTTATGCCAAGGTTAATATTTTACGTCCAAAATAATTAAACATTAATTAAATATCAAAAGTTAAAAATCACAATTATCCAAAAGTTTATTAAAATTTTTTTCAGTGCATAAATCAAGCCAATTGAGCTATTAGTACTGGTCAGCTGCACGCATTACTGCGCTTCCACATCCAGCCTATCAACGTGGTGGTCTACCACGGCTCTATAGGAAGAACTAGTTTTGAGGTGAGTTTCCCGCTTAGATGCTTTCAGCAGTTATCTCGTCCATACTTAGCTACCCGGCACTGCAGCTGGCGCTACAACCGGTCCACCAGTGGTATGTTCAACCCGGTCCTCTCGTACTAGGGTCAACTCCTCTCAATTCTTCTACACGCATAGCAGATAGGGACCGAACTGTCTCACGACGTTCTGAACCCAGCTCACGTACCACTTTAATTGGCGAACAGCCAAACCCTTGGGACCTGCTCCAGCCCCAGGATGTGATGAGCCGACATCGAGGTGCCAAACACTGCCGTCGATATGAGCTCTTGGGCAGTATCAGCCTGTTATCCCCGGCGTACCTTTTATCCGTTGAGCGATGGCCCTTCCACTCAGAACCACCGGATCACTATGACCGACTTTCGTCTCTGCTCGACTTGTCAGTCTCACAGTCAGGCAGGCTTATGCCATTGCACTCTACGAACGATTTCTGACCGTTCTGAGCCTACCTTCGCACGCCTCCGTTACTATTTGGGAGGCGACCGCCCCAGTCAAACTACCCACCATACAATGTCTTGATGCCGGATAACGGCAATCAGTTAGATATCAAGAAAAACAAAAGAGGTATTTCACTGGCGACTCCACAAAAGCTGACGCCTCTGCTTCAATGTCTCCCTCCTATACTAAATATGTTTTTCCTAATACCAATGTAAAGTTGCAGTAAAGGTGCACGGGGTCTTTCCGTCTAACTACGCGAACTCCGCATCTTCACGGAGAATTCAATTTCACTGAGTTGATGTTGGAGACAGCGGAGAAATCGTTACGCCATTCATGCAGGTCGGAACTTACCCGACAAGGAATTTCGCTACCTTAGGACCGTTATAGTTACGGCCGCCGTTTACTGGGGCTTCAGAAGTTAGCTTGCACCAACCGCATTAACCTTCCAGCACCGGGCAGGCGTCAGACCCTATACATCCACTTACGTGTTAGCAGAGCCCTGTGTTTTTGATAAACAGTCGCTTCTCCCTGGCTTGTGCCACCTTCCTATAGTTGCCTACAAGAAGGTCTTCCTTATCCCGAAGTTACGGAAGTATTTTGCCGAGTTCCTTCAACATCATTCTCTCAAGCGCCTAAATATACTCTATTAATCCACCTGTGTCGGTTTAGGGTACGGTCTAATGATGGAGCTATTTCTTGGAACCTTTTCGCGGCAAATTCAATCCATTAAGAATTCACAACTTACAAGATCCGTCACTACCATCTGGTTAAGGAATATTAACCTTATTTCCATCGACTACGGCTTTCGCCCTCGCCTTAGGTGCCGACTAACTCTGCGCGGATTAACCTTGCGCAGAAACCCTTGGATTTTCGGCGAAGAAGTTTTTCACTTCTTTTATCGTTACTTATGTCAGCATTCGCACTTCTGATACCTCCAGGATCCCTCACGGGTATCCCTTCGCAGGCTTACAGAACGTTCCGCTACCAGTTGTAATTTTCGAAAAAATTACAAATCCACAGATTCGGTATATGATTTTAGCCCCGTTACATCTTCGGCGCAGAAACTCTATTAGACCGGTGAGCTGTTACGCTATCTTTAAAGGATGGCTGCTTCTAAGCCAACCTCCCGGCTGTTAAGGAATTTCCACATCCTTTCACACTTAATCATAATTTGGGGACCTTATCTGGTGGTCTGGGCTCTTTCCCTCTCGACCATGGACCTTAGCACCCACAGTCTGTCTGCTGAAGAACAACATTTAGCATTCGGAGTTTTATTAGGTTTGGTAAGAATCTCTTCCCCCTAGCCCATTTAGTGCTCTACCTCTAAATGTCTATTTATTCAACGCACTACCTAAATAGTTTTCGCGGAAAACCAGCTATCTACGAATTTGGTTGGCCTTTCACCCCTTACCACAAGTCATCCAAAGACTTTTCAACGTCAACTGGTTCGGTCCTCCGGTAAGTGTTACCTTACTTTCAACCTGCTCATGGTAAGCTCATTCGTTTTCGGGTCTAATTCATTAAACTAATCGCCCTATTAAGACTTGCTTTCGCTGCGCCTACACCTAGATGGCTTAAGCTTGCTTAATAAATTAAGTCACTGACCCATTATACAAAAGGTACGCCGTCACTCTAAAAAGAGCTTCGACTGATTGTAGGCATGCGGTTTCAGGTTCTATTTCACTCCCCTAATAGGGGTTCTTTTCACCTTTCCCTCACGGTACTAGTTCACTATCGGTCACTGAAGAGTATTTAGGCTTAGAGGGTGGTCCCCCTATATTCGAGCAGGATTTCACGTGTCCCGCTTTACTCAAGAATTTTGTTAAACATTACTCATACGGGACTATCACCCTCTATGGTTAGCATTTCCAAACTATTCAAATTTTTTTAACAAAACTGCTGGCCTAGTCCGCGTTCGCTCGCCACTACTAACGGAATCTCAATTGATTTCTTTTCCTCTGGTTACTTAGATGTTTCAGTTCTCCAGGTTGTCTCTTTAAACCTATGTATTCAGTTTAAAGTACCATATAAAATGGTGGGTTTCCCCATTCGGAAATTTTCGGATCAAAACTTACATACAGCTCCCCGAAACTTATCGCAGTATATCACGTCCTTCATCGGCTTTCAGTGCCAAGGCATCCACTACACGCCCTTAAACGCTTGATTTATGCACAGAAAAAAATTCTGTGTTGAATCAAATTTTTTTTGAACATTAGTTAATAACATTACTAATGTTCGGATATAGATATTGATATTAATTAATTTTATTTACGATTTTATATAACTGAGTGTTTGGTGGAGGATAGCGGGATCGAACCGCTGACCTCCTGAATGCAAATCAGGCGCTCTCCCAGCTGAGCTAATCCCCCATGATCTTAAATTGGTGGGCCGAGAAAGACTCGAACTTTCGACCCCACCCTTATCAAGGGTGTGCTCTAACCAACTGAGCTACCGGCCCCCATGCAAGAGAAACACTACTTTAAGAAGAGAAATGAGGACGGTCAACATTACCTGTATATTATTTAGAATAAAATTTTCTTTTATTCATCCTTAGAAAGGAGGTAATCCAGCCGCAGGTTCCCCTACGGCTACCTTGTTACGACTTCACCCCAGTCGCTGACTATACCGTGGTCAAGGGTTTTAAACCTTGCCTTAAGGTAGAACCAACTCCCATGGTGTGACGGGCGGTGTGTACAAGACCCGGGAACGCATTCACCGTGGCACGCTGATCCACGATTACTAGTAATTCCAGCTTCATGCACTCGAGTTGCAGAGTGCAATCCGAACTGAGGTATCTTTTAAGGATTTGCTTAACCTCGCGGTTTTGCTTCCTGTTGTAGATACCATTGTAGCACGTGTGTAGCCCAACACGTAAGGGCCATGAGGACTTGACGTCATCCCCACCTTCCTCCAGCTTATCACTGGCAGTTCTTTCAGAGTGCCCAACTTAATGATGGCAACTAAAAGTGAGGGTTGCGCTCGTTGCGGGACTTAACCCAACATCTCACGACACGAGCTGACGACAGCCATGCAGCACCTGTGTTTCGTCCGGCCGAACCGAAAACTTTAATCTCTTAAAGTCGCGACGAACATGTCAAGTGTTGGTAAGGTTCTGCGCGTATCTTCGAATTAAACCACATGCTCCACTACTTGTGCGGGTCCCCGTCAATTCATTTGAGTTTTAACCTTGCGGTCGTACTCCCCAGGCGGTGTGTTTATCGCTTTCGCTGCGACACTGAAAATTAATTTCCAACGTCTAACACACATCGTTTACGGCATGGACTACGAGGGTATCTAATCCTCTTCGCTACCCATGCTTTCGTTCCTCAGTGTCAGTTATGATCCAGAAAGCTGCCTTCGCAATTGGTATTCTTTCTAATATCTACGAATTTCACCTCTACACTAGAAATTCTGCTTTCCTCTATCATACTCTAGCTGAAAAGTTTTGATGGCAGTTCCAGAGTTAAGCTCTGGGATTTCACCACCAACTTTTTCAACCACCTACGAACTCTTTAAGCCCAGTAATTCCGAACTACGCTAGGTCCCTTCGTATTACCGCGGCTGCTGGCACGAAGTTAGCCGGACCTTCTTATTCGGGTACAGTCATTTTCTTCCCCGACGAAAGAGCTTTACAACCCAAAGGCCTTCTTCACTCACGCGGCATCGCTGCATCAGAGTTTCCTCCATTGTGCAAGATTCCCCACTGCTGCCTCCCGTAGGAGTTTGGGCCGTGTCTCAGTCCCAATGTGGCTGATCATCCTCTCAAATCAGCTATTGATCACAGTCTTGGTAGGCCATTACCCCACCAACAAACTAATCAAGTGCAGGCTCATCCAATGGTGCATAAAGCTTTCTCCGTAAAGACTTATCCGGTATTAGCACAAGTTTCCTCGTGTTATTCCAGGCCAAAGGGCAGATACCTACATGTTACTCACCCGTCTGCCACTAAGTATTGCTACTTCGTTCGACTTGCATGTGTTAGGCGTGCCGCCAGCGTACGTTCTGAGCCATGATCAAACTCTCAAGTTTAAAAACGGCGCACACTAGCTTCCATATAAATTCTAAGAATAAAATTTATATGTGATTGAAGTGTGTACGACAAATTTTTGGTAACCTTAACCGTCCACACTTCTCTTCTTAAATTTTAACTTTTTAAATAGCTAATTGAGCGAAAAAAGCTCAATAATCCTCATTTATTTATTGTATTAACAATATTTTTTTGAGAAAGTTCAGTGCTTATAGGCTAAAAATATAGGAAATCAAGCATTTA
>CACAIU010000039.1 GCA_902532645.1 uncultured Pelagibacteraceae bacterium
TTTAGGAGTTGAGGACGATACAATTAAAGTTTTTGGGGCTACCATCTACTAAGAAAAAAAAAATTGCTTAATAATAAATAATTGTTTGACAAATTTCGTTCTGGGTGTATTGACGAATTTAATGTTACTTTCCAACGTAAAAATTATAAACAGACTCTCAAATTTTAAAATTATATTTATTAAAGCAGGAATTATAGCAAGCTTAACAGCTTACTGGGGAGTGATTTTAGTTGGAACTTTTATTACTTTTAACTAAGTTATTTTTTAACAACTTTTAAATTTTTTATGGAAATATTTTTACCGATAGCTCAAGTTTTTGTTAACCCTATCGAGATACTTTTATTAAGTGCTATTGTTGGAGTTCTTTCAGGTTTATTTGGTGTTGGCGGTGGGTTTTTAATGACACCTTTTCTAATTTTTTTAGGAATACCTCCTGCATATGCAGTTGCAAATGAAGCAAATAATATTTTAGCTACTTCAGTTTCTGGATCTACAACACATTATTTAAAAAATACTTTAGATTATAAAATGGGTTCAATGATTGTGATTGGAGGTGTAATTGGAACTTCTTTAGGAATTTATACATTTACATATTTTAAAGGTATTGGAAAAATTGATACAGTTATCTCTCTGGCTTATATGTATATACTAGCAATAATTGGAACCTTAATGTTGGTTGAGAGTTTAGGTGAAATAGATAAAGCAAAAAGAAACGTTGTAGTAAAAAAAAAATTACATGTTCATTATTGGATACATGGTCTTCCATTAAGAATGAGATTTCCAAAATCAAAATTGTACGAAAGTATTTTTACTCCAATTTTAATTGGTCTAATAGTTGGTTTTATAGCAGCTATCATGGGAATAGGAGGTGCGTTTATTTTAGTGCCTGCAATGATTTATATAATTAAAATGCCTACTAAATTAGTTCCCGGTACATCTTTATTTGTAACAATTTTTGTAAGTGTGGTTGTTACTTTTCTTCATTCATTTAATTATGGATCTATAGATTTATTATTGGTTCTTATGTTAGTCATAGGATCTATTATTGGAGTTCAGGTCGGGCAAAAATTAGGAGAAAGAATCGATAGTTCTGGTTTAAGAGCCTTATTGGCAATTTTATTACTGATAGTAGGTATAGCGATAGCATACGACACATTTTTTGCAGAAAAAATTATAAATGGAACTGCTAAGGCAACTAGTTCAGATTTAAACTTCTTTTCTAAATTTATAATTGATTTTTCTAAAGAGATGCCTTTCTTTTATGGACTATTTACAATTATGTTTGCAATTATTTTAGGTGTTGGAGCTGCTTTTATAAGACGATTTATTTCAAATTTTAGAAAAAAATTATTAGTTAAATCTTAATTAAAATAATTAAGATATAATTCCATAGTTGTAATACAAACTAAACCAACAGTTGCCATACTTATAAAACCAACAACAAATGGTTTATAACCCATATTTTTAATTTCTTTTAAGTTAGTAGAAAGACCTATTGCTGCCATCGCCATTGTTAAAAATATTTTTGAGGACAATTGAATACTCTCAATTGTAACCAACCATTTGTAATCATTTGAGTACATTAGATCACCTAAATTTCTAATTATTATCATGGCTACAAAACCTAATACAAAGTAAGGAAAAATATCTATTATTGAGTATTTCTTTTCTGTAGTTTTTCCTCGATTATAAAGAAATGCAAATAAAGGGATCATGATAATCAAAAAGGTATTCCTTATTAATTTTGTTACTGTTGCGATATTTAAAGTTTCAGGACTATTAAACTGCTGGTCATAAATTAATCCTGCAGCTGCAACTTGAGAGGTTTCATGGATAGAGGTTCCTAAAAACAATCCAATTAATAAAGGCTCACTTTCAAAATAAAAGTTAGCAAAATAAGGGTAAATAAGCATCGAAAGTATTCCAAACAATGTAATATTAGCAATTGCATATGACACTTCATTTTTTTTTGCACCAATAACTGGAGCGGTAGCCATTATTGCAGTAGTACCACAGACAGTACTGCCTATTGATATTAAGTAAGCCATTCTAGTGGGTATTTTTAATTTTTTAATTAGAAGTTTGATTACTATCAATACACTAATTATACAGATTATAATTAATGGAATTGCTATAGCCCCAAATTCTAAAAATTCAAATGGCTTCAATTGAATACCTAAGCAAATAATCCCAAGTTTAAGAATATATTTTTGTGTAAAATCTAAACCTTTTAAAAAACTATCTCTAATTTGAAAAACATTTCCGAAAAACATACCCAACAAAATAGCAATCATTGCTGTAGATATTGGGCTTTTTTCATAGCCTAATAGCTCAACACCAAGGATGTTATTGAAACCTTGAGATAAAGTGTAAAGAACAAATGCCAATATAATACCCGGTAATACAACCAGGTATTTCTTAAATTTCATGAAAGACTAAAGTTAATTAAGCACTTCTGTAAAGTTTAGTCATAACAAATTCTTTATGACCTAAAGCTTCAGCACAAGTTAATCTACCGTTTGCTACTCTTAGTGTAGTTTTAATTAATTCATCACCTGCTTCAGATAAATTCATTTCTCTTGAAAGAATTTTAGAAACATCACAATCAATATGCTCTCCCATACCTTTTACAGTTAATGGATTAGCTGTTAATTTAACAACAGGTTCAATTGGGTTTCCAACTATATTACCTTGTCCAGTTGGAAATAAATGAATATTAAAACCAGCAGCAGCTTGAAGTGTCACACATTCTGCAGCAGCAGAGGATGTGTCCATAAAGTATAAACCTTTACCTTTAGTCGGTTCCTCAGCTGGTTCAAGAACATCTATAAATTTGCAATTTCCAATTTTTTGAAAATTACCAAATGCTTTTTCTTCAATTGTTGTAAGTCCACCAGCTATATTTCCAGCAGTAGGTTGACTTTCAGAAAGATCATCTGTTGCTTCTTTTAGTATAAAATCATTATAAGAGCTCCAGGTTTTCATAAATTTGTCAGAAGCTTCTTTTGTAGCGCCTCTTGTTGCGCAGACTTGTTCTGCACCTGTTAATTCTGAAGTTTCACCAAAACATAAATGAACACCCAATGGCTCAAGTTTATCCATTAAGTTACCAACAGTTGGGTTTGCAGCAAGTCCTGAAGTAGTATCAGACTCTCCACACTTAACTGATATCCATAAATCACTTAAAGGGCATTCTTCTCTTTGTTTTTCTGAAGCCCACATCACAAATTCTTGTGCTTTTTTTGATGCTTTCATTGTCGTACCAATGTCTCCTGTACGCTCAATATGAAATCCTTCAACTGGTTTTCCAGTTTTAGCAATTCCATCTACAATTTTTTTTGTCCACTTAGGCTCAATACCAATGACAATTACGGCTGCAACATTTGGATTACATCCAGTTCCTATCATTGTTCTAAAATGAAGCTCTAAATCTGCACCAAACTGAAGTCTTCCGTAAGAATGAGGAAGAGCGATGGTACCTTTAATATTATTAGCAACTGCCTCTGCACATGCGTTTGAAATGTCATCAACTGGTAAAATAATTACATGATTTCTTGTTCCGGCTCTGCCGTTTTCTCTTTTATAACCTAAAAAGCTCTTTGGGATTTCCATACTATTACCACTTCTTTGTTTTTACATTGTGAACATGCACATGCTCACCTTTTTTGATTGATTTAACTACTTTACCAATATCGTGACCATACTTTAAAATAGTATCACCCTCTTTAAGGTCAACCATTGCAATTTTATGACCTAAAGGTATTTCATCTACGGATTGAATATTTGTTGAACTGTCGTCTTCCATTATCCAGCAAGCACAGTCTTGTTTAGGAGTGATTTTTTCAATAACAACTACTCCTACGTTGTCTTTTTTATCATGTATGATTATATCTGTTGCCATATGGTGTCGATTTGTTTGTTTGAAATTTGTAAAAACTTATATATTAATCGCAAAAATTAACAAACGAATTTTATAAATAGTATATTACACTTTAGAGAGGTTCTATTTTTATGACAAAAATGACAACAGAAGAAGCTTTTGTAAAAGTTTTACAAATGCACGGTATTGAACATGCGTTTGGAATTATCGGTTCAGCCTTTATGCCAATTTCAGATATTTTTCCAGATGCAGGTATTACTTTCTGGGATGTCGCTCATGAAACAAATGGTGGTTTAATTGCTGATGGTTACACACGAGCTACTGGTAAAATGTCAATGGTTATTGCTCAGAACGGACCTGGAATTACTGGATTAGTTACACCAATCAAAACAGCTTATTGGAATCATACTCCTCTTTTATTAGTTACACCGCAAGCTGCAAACAAAACAATGGGGCAAGGTGGATTTCAAGAAGTAGAGCAAATGAATTTATTCAAAGACATGGTTTGTTATCAAGAAGAAGTAAGAGACCCATCAAGAATGGCTGAAGTACTAAATAGAGTTATAGAAAAAGCTATAAGAGGATCAGCTCCAGCACAAATTAATGTTCCAAGAGATTATTGGTGTCAAGTAATTGATATCGATCTTCCTCCAATTGTAAGACTTGAAAGACAAGGGGGAGGAAATGATGCTGTAGCTAAAGCAGCTGACTTACTATCTAAAGCAAAGTTTCCAGTAATTTTATCAGGAGCAGGTGTTGTTATTGGAGGAGCTATAGAAGCTACAAAAAAACTTGCAGAAAAATTAGATTCACCTGTTTGTTCAGGTTATCAACATAATGACAGTTTCCCAGGGAGCCATCCTTTAGCAGTTGGTCCTTTAGGATATAATGGATCTAAAGCTGCAATGGAATTAATTTCAAAAGCTGACGTAGTGCTAGCTTTGGGAACCAGATTAAATCCATTTTCGACTTTGCCTGGTTATGGAATTGATTATTGGCCAAAAAATGCAAACATCATTCAAGTTGATATTAATCCTGACAGAATTGGTTTGACTAAAAAAGTTACTGTAGGAATAAGTGGTGATGCAAAATTAGTTGCT
>CACAIU010000040.1 GCA_902532645.1 uncultured Pelagibacteraceae bacterium
GTAACATACATTTTTGAGTCTTTTAAATCTTCAAAACAATTTTTTATTGCATTAGACTCTGCATGTGGTCTTCCATTAAATGAAGTTTGACCTATAGAAATTATTTTGTCATTTTTAACAATTACACATCCAACCGAAGGATTTAATCCAGTGAGGCCATGACGAGATCTAGCCAGATCTAAGGCTATCTCCATGTAAGATTTGTCTTTTAATGTAAATTTATGTTTTTTTGTAGACATTGAGTTTGTCCACGAATTGCACGAAATCTTTTTCTTCCCTAAAGTTTCTATAAACTGAAGCAAACCTTACGTAACCAACAGGATCTAAATCCTTTAAACCATCCATAACCATTGTACCAATTGTATTAGTTGATACCTCACCTTGACCAAGTTCCTCTAAAGACCTTGATACATGGCTTATAAATTTTTCTATTGTCTCAGTATCAATTGGTCTTTTCTTAAGTGCAATATAAATCGATTTAGATAGTTTATCGCGGTCAAAAACTGACTTTCTTCCATTTTTCTTAACAACCATTAATTCACGAATTTGAATTCTTTCAAAAGTAGTAAAGCGTTCACCACAAATACAAAGTCTTCTTCTTCTTATAGCTGTTCCATCTTCTGTAGGTCGTGAATCCACTACAGATGTATCACCCTTTTTTTCGCACGGACAAATCATTTGCTAAAGGTTCTTATATATCGGAAATGACGAAGTTAAAGAAATAACTTCATTTTTTACTTCTTCTTCTATTTTGCTATTATCTGACGGGTTTTCAGATAAACCTTTTAAAGTTTTTGTGATTAATTCACCTACAGTTTTAAACTCACTTAATCCAAATCCTCGTGTTGTAGCTGCTTGTGTGCCTAATCTAATACCTGAAGTAATCATGGGTTTTTCTGTATCAAAAGGAATACCATTTTTATTACACGTAATATTTGCTCTAGACAAACTTTCAGCCGCAAGATTACCTTTTACATTATAGGGCCTTAAATCTACCAACATCAAATGCGTATCTGTTCCATCAGAGTATATTTTGAATCCATTATTTTTTAGTGTCTCTGCAAGCATTTTAGCGTTTGCTAAAACAGATTTAATATAATTTTGAAATTCTGGCTGTAAGGCCTCTAAAAAACCAGCAGCCTTAGCAGCTATGATATGCATCAAAGGTCCACCCTGATAACCAGGAAAAACTGCTGTATTAAATTTTTTAGCAAGATCCTCGTGATTAGTTAAAATTATACCACCTCTTGCACTTCTAAAAACTTTGTGTGTCGTTGATGTAACAACATGTGCGTAGTCACAAGGATTAGGATAACCTTTACCTGCAACTAAACCAGAGAAGTGTGCCATATCAACCATTAAATATGCTCCGACTTTATCTGCTATTTCTCTAAATCTCTTAAAATCAATTACTCTAGAATAAGCACTTCCACCCGCAATTATTAGTTTTGGTTTATGTTCTAAAGCAAGTTTTTCAACATTATCATAGTCAATCAATTCTGACTCTTTATCAACATCATATCCTATTGCGTTGAACCATTTACCAGACATTGAAATTTTTAATCCATGAGTAATATGACCACCTGAATTTAAACTCATACCCATAAATTTATCTCCTGGGCTTAACAAAGCTAAAAATACTGCGCCATTTGCTTGAGCCCCTGAATGTGGTTGCGCGTTTGCAAATTTACAATTAAATAATTTTTTTAATCTTTCAATTGCAAGATTTTCTGCGACATCAACATGCTCGCAACCATTATAATATCTTTTACCAGGATAACCTTCAGCATATTTATTAGTTAAAACCGATCCTTGTGCTTCTAATACTGCTTGAGATACTATATTTTCAGACGCAATTAGCTCAATATGTTGTTGCTGTCTGATTAATTCATCTTTAATAGCTTTATAAAGCTCAGGATCTTTTACAGATAAACTATCCTCAAAAAAACTTTTATAACTATCATTTAAATAATTTTTTTCACTCGACATAATTATATTTTCTTAACCCTTCTTGAGTGTCTTCCACCCTCAAATTTTGTATTTAAAAAAACACTTACAAATTTCAAAGCATTTTTTTTGGTTATCAACCTTTGCCCTAATGTAATGATGTTTGCATCGTTATGCAATCTGGATAATTTCGTTGATTTTAGATTAAAACATTGTGCTGCGCGAATATTTTTATGCTTATTTGCCGCAATATTCATGCCAGTCCCAGATCCACACACTAAAATGCCAACATGAGTCTTATTAAGTTTTACTCTTTTAGCAACTTTATGAGCATAGTTGGGATAATCAACACTGCTCTCATCTTTAGGACCAAGATCTTCAAATTTTATTTTTTTATTTGTTAAGTAATCTTTGATTTGTTCTTTCAATTTAAATCCAGCGTGATCTGACGAAATAAATATTTTTCTCAAATTAATTAAATTTGTAATCTAAAACACAAGCAACTAAATGTATTCTATTCTCTTCTCCACCATTAAATGCATTGTGATACTTAGTGTTGTTTGTAACCCAAACTGAACCATCTGCAGGCATATGTTTTGCAACATTATCAATTACCATTATACAACCCGGATTTGTTATTATGGGTATGTGTAATCTTGGTTCAGGATCTCTATGCCAACTTAAAGTTGATCTTGGCTCTTTTAAAAGAATTCTCACTCTTCCAAGTTTATATTTTTGTGAAAGAACATCATAAACCTCTTTAAAATATGTGTTGTCATAGTCTTTAATAAATTCTGAGTAAGATGCTTCATCAATCATTTCGTCTCTAGAAACTTCTTTTCCTGATTTGTCAGGTTTAGTCCAGTATACTCCACGAGCTTTATTGCCTTTGATTGAATCTGGATCACCCGGTATTTGGGTTAATGATATAGCTCCAAAGTGAGTAACACCTGCATCTTCAAATTTTTTAATCTTAACTATTTGGTGATATGCTTCTTGTAATTTCTCTATATCAAACTTAATTCCTTGTTTCTGGAAATCACTAAAGTCTAAAATTCTATCTTCCTTTTTGACATTTAAGTCTACAACTTTTGAATTTTCTGTCGCCATCGAGATTGCTTTGTACCTTTTTTATTGTATATGTGTATATTACATTTGTCGCAATTTGAAAGTAAATTAAAACATGATTATTGGAAAATACCCCAGTCTTAGACTTAGAAGAGGAAGAAAACAATCATGGTCTAGAAGGTTGATTCAGGAAAATACCTTAAGTCCAAATGACTTTATACTCCCTATTTTTTTAATTGAAGGTTCAAATAAACGGCAAGAGATTTCATCTATGCCTGGCGTTTACAGATATACAATTAACAGATTAAGCCAAATAGTAGATCGAGCTATAAAATTAGGAATACCAATGATAGCTCTTTTCCCAAAGACACAAAACTCAAAAAAAGATGAATTGGGAACAGAATCACTGAATGAAAATAATTTAGTCTGTAAAGCGATACAAGAAGTCAAAAAAAGATACAAAAACCAAATCGGTATAATGTGTGATGTTGCTTTAGATCCTTATACATCACATGGTCATGATGGTTTAATCAAATCTAGCACTATACTAAATGACGAAACAATTGAGGTTTTGATCAATCAGTCATTACTACAAGCTGAAATGGGTTGTGATGTCCTTGCGCCATCAGACATGATGGATGGAAGAATAGGAAAAATAAGAAAAGCTTTAGATAAAAATAAATTCCAAAACGTTCAAATATTATCGTACGCTGCAAAATATGCTTCAAGCTTTTATGGACCTTTTAGAGATGCAGTGGGTTCTAGGGGTTCATTAAAAGGAGACAAAAAAACTTATCAGATGGATTATAGAAATTCTGATGAAGCTTTAAGAGAAGTTGCATTAGATATTAAAGAAGGTGCAGATATGGTAATGGTTAAACCAGGTATGCCCTACTTAGACATAATAAAATCAATAAAAGAAAAATTTAAATTACCTGTACTTGCCTATCAAGTATCAGGAGAATACAGCTTAATTGAAACAGCTATAAAGAAAAAATTGATTAATAAAAATGCTATATATGAAAGCTTAGTTGCTTTTAAGAGAGCTGGTGCCAATGCTATAGTAAGTTATTACGCTGATAGAATTGATAAAATAATAAAATAATTATTTTAACGTATTTAAAAATAATAACCTGCTATTTGGATAATTTAAATTATTTGGTCTTAATATAGTTTTATCCAAATAATCGCCTACTAATTTTAAACCGTTCAATAAAGTCTCAAGATCATTAACTTCTATGTCTTTTTCAATCAAAAAATTAGGTACACATTTTTTTTCATT
>CACAIU010000041.1 GCA_902532645.1 uncultured Pelagibacteraceae bacterium
TAAGTAATAAGCAATTGGAATAGATACTAAAACTAAACAAGGTGTTAAAAGTAAAAACCATAAAGGTGGATGTTCTGTGCTTAAAGGCTCTAAAAACTTAATAGACTCTGCCCAGAATAAATTATCACCATGACCAATAAAAAGTCCTTTAAATAGAAATCCTGCAAATACCGCTCCTATTGAGAGGATGAACAATGGAACAAGCATTACTAATGGGGACTCATGTGTTTCCTCTATCTTGACCTCTTTATTGTTATAGTCTCCATGGAAAGTTTTAAAGATTAATCTCCATGAGTAGATAGATGTTAAAAATGCTGTAATTATTCCAATTCCAGCTGCATAATAACCAGTGGTATTACCTTTTAAATATGCAAATTCTATAATTGCGTCTTTAGAATAAAATCCTGATAAAAATGGGAAACCTGTTAATGCAAGTGTTCCTATTATCATTAAAGTATAGGTATATGGTAACTTTTTCCATACACCTCCCATATTATTTATATTTTGCTCATCTTTAAATGCATGGATTACTGAACCAGATCCTAAAAATAATAAAGCTTTGAAAAATGCATGAGTAAATAAGTGAAACATAGCAACATTGTATGCACCTACTCCGGCTGCAAAAAACATATAACCAAGTTGGCTACATGTAGAGTAAGCAATAATTTTTTTTATATCTGTTTGAACTAGAGCGACGGTTGCTGCAAAGAATGCTGTAGTCATTCCAACGATAGTTATAAAATTTAGTATCAATGGTGAATATTCATAGATTGGAGAACATCTTACAACTAAGAAAACACCAGCTGTTACCATCGTTGCTGCATGAATTAATGCAGAAACAGGTGTTGGACCTTCCATAGCATCAGGTAACCAAGTATGCAGTAATATCTGCGCAGATTTACCCATTGCTCCAATAAATAAAAGTAAACAAATTAGATCTATTGCTTTAACTTCAAAACCTAAAAAGGATAAATTTTTATCTATAACAGTTGGAATTTGTTGAAAAACTTCAGAGTAATTAACAGTTCCAAATAAATAAAATATTAAAAAAATTCCTAAGGCAAAACCAAAGTCACCTACTCTGTTTACAACAAACGCTTTTATAGCTGCAGCATTTGCACTTTCTTTTTTAAACCAAAAACCAATTAGAAAGTAAGAACAAAGACCAACACCTTCCCAACCAAAAAACAGTTGAATGAAATTGTCTGATGTTACAAGCATCAACATTGCAAATGTGAACAATGATAAATAAGCCATAAATCTTGGCTTATGAGGATCATGAGACATGTAACCAATTGAATAAATATGCACTAAAGCAGATACAGAAGTTACAACCACTAACATCACTGATGATAAAGGATCAATTAACATTGACCAATTTACATCAAGTGACCCCGAGCTTATCCAGGTAGCTATAACAATATTTTCTTCGTATTGATTTACAATTACTTGATAAAGAACATGAATTGACAAAAGTGCAGAAATTGAAACTAGAGCACTTGTTACTATTTCAGAATTCCTATCACCGATATATTTTCCAAAAAAACCAGAGATTATTGAAGCAATAAGCGGAAGAAATATAATTGATAGTTCCATGATTATCCTTTTAACTTATCTATTTCTTCAACTCTTATTGTTCCAGAGTTTCTGAAATACACAACAATGATTGCTAATCCTATGGCCGCTTCTGCTGCTGCAACAGTAAGAATGAATAGAGTAAAAACTTGTCCTGCCAAATCTCCTAAATAAATGGAAAAAGCAACCAAGTTGATATTTACAGCTAGTAATATCAATTCAATACTCATTAAAATGACAATGATGTTCTTTCTATTAAGAAATATACCAATTACTCCAATTGAAAAAATAACAGCACCTAAAGTTAAATAATGTCCTAAGCCTATCTCAATCATCTATTTTAACTCCCTTATTGCTCTGCACTTCTAACACCTCAACACCTTCTATTCTTTCTCTAGATATTTGTTTGATGTAACTTTGTTTTTTAACTCCAGATCTTTGTCTAAAAGTCAATACTATGGCTCCAATCATAGCTACTAGTAGGATCATTCCACTTATTTGAAACACATGAATATAATCAGTGTATAAAATTTGGCCCAATGAATGAGTGTTGCTTACACTTGTATTAGCAAGTGAATTGTTAATATCAAAAATTTCTGGTTTATATTTCCAGCCACCTATCACAATTATAATTTCAAAGAAAATTAATGTACTAATAATTAAACCAACAGGGATATGTTTAGAGGTTGCTTGACCTGCAAACCATTGATTTTTTTGTTGGGCTACGTTTAACATCATAACAACAAACAAAAACAAAACTGCAACTGCTCCAACATAAACAATTAGCATTATCATTCCCAAAAATTCAGCACCAATCATTATGAAAAGACAAGATATGCTTATAAAATCAAGAATTAAGAAAAAGACTGAGTGAACAGTATTTTTAGAAGCGGTTACCATTATGGCTGAAACAACAGCAATTATAGAAAATGTATAAAAGAAAATAGCGTGTGCAATCATTTTTATCTATGGATATTGTCAGCTTTAATATTAGCCTCCAAAACATTCTCCCATCTATCACCATTATCTAGTAATTTTTCTTTTGTATAATAAAGTTCTTCTCTTGTTTCTGTTGAAAATTCAAAATTTGGACCTTGGACTATTGCATCTACCGGACAAGACTCTTCACATAAGCCACAATAAATACACTTCATCATATCAATATCGTAACGAGTTGTTTTTCTACTACCATCTTCTCTTTCTGCTGACTCGATTGTTATTGCCTGTGCTGGGCACACTGCTTCACATAATTTACATGCGATACATCTTTCTTCACCGTTTGGATATCTTCTCAAAGCATGCTCGCCTCTAAAACGAGGACTTATTTTACCTTTTTCAAATGGGTAATTAATTGTTTTTTTTGACTTAAATAATTCTTTAATAGCAATAAACAAACCACCAATAAAGTCTGTCATTAATATTGTTTTAAAAAATCTTGAAATATTCATAATTAATTCACTGGTAAAAGGTTAAAATAAAACAAATAGCTTGCCGTTAACACCACCCAAATTAAAGAAAGAGGAAGAAAAACTTTCCAACCAAGTCTCATTAATTGATCATATCTGTATCTAGGCACTATTGCCTTAACTAAAGCAAAAAGGATAAATAAAAGAAGAATTTTTAATATTAACCAAATTGCACCCGGTACTAAAGTAAATGGATAAACATCAATGGGAGACATCCAGCCACCTAAGAATAATATTGCTCCCATTGCGCACATTAATAAAATATTTGCATACTCTCCTAACCAAAACATTGCATACATCATTCCTGAATATTCTGTTTGGTAACCAGCAACTAACTCCGCTTCTGCCTCTGGTAAGTCAAAAGGAGGTCTATTCGTTTCAGCTAAAGCGGAAATAAAGAATATTACAAACATTGGAAATAATGGGATTACAAACCACATATTTTGTTGAGCAATAACTATATCGTTTAAATTCAGTGAACCAACACAAAGTAAAACGTTGATAATTATTACCCCAATTGAGACTTCATAAGATACCATTTGAGCAGCAGAACGAATTGCTCCTAGAAAAGGATATTTAGAATTAGATGCCCAGCCTCCCATTATTATTCCGTAAACACCTAGTGATGACACAGCAAATAAGTATAGAATTCCAACATTGATATCGGCCAAAACCTGAGTTGCGCTAAATGGAATTACAGCCCATGCGATCAAAGCTAAAGTCATAGTCACTATAGGAGCCAATATAAAAATTACTTTATTTGAGCTAGATGGAATAATGATCTCTTTGAATATATATTTTAAAGCATCAGCTAAAGATTGTAATAAACCAAAAGGACCAACAACGTTTGGTCCTTGTCTTTTTTGAACAAAAGCCCAAACTCTTCTATCTAGCCAAACAATCATTGCTACAGAAACAAGGACAGGAACTAGTAAGAATAAAATTTTATAAACTTCTTGAAAAACTATGCTCAAGTATTCCATATTAACCTTCTGTACCTGTTAATTTAAAATTTA
>CACAIU010000042.1 GCA_902532645.1 uncultured Pelagibacteraceae bacterium
CCGCCAAAATGATCTTCTCGCTCGAAAAGATCTACATGATGTTTTTTAGATAAATAATAAGCGGCACTTAATCCGGAAATACCTGAGCCAACAACAGCAATTTTCATTAATTATTATGCTGCATCTTCTTTAAACTCATCCATGCTTGGACAAGTACAAAAAATATTTTTATCTCCGTATACGTTATCAACTCTTGAAACCGGAGGCCAAAATTTATTTGCTTTTAAGAATTTTGCAGGATACGCGGCTTGCTCTCTTGAATATTTATGATTCCATTCATCTGAAGCTAATTCAATATCTGTATGAGGTGCATTTTTAATTGGATTATCGACTTTATCAAATTTTCCTGATTTGATCATATCTATTTCTGATTTAATGCTAATCAAAGTATCACAAAATCTATCTAGTTCAGACAAGCTTTCACTTTCAGTTGGTTCAATCATCATTGTGCCTGCTACGGGCCATGACATTGTTGGTGCATGAAAACCATAATCGATCAATCTTTTAGCTATATCTTCTTCAGTAATCCCTGTTTCAGTTTTAATAGATCGAATATCAATAATACATTCATGGGCTACATTACCGTTTGAACCTTTATAAAGAATTGGGTAATGATCTTTAAGTCTATGAGCTATATAGTTTGCATTTAGTATTGCAATTTGAGTAGCTAATTTTAAACCTTCAGAACCCATCATTTTAATATACATCCAGGAAATTGATAAAATACTTGAACTTCCCCAAGGTGCTGCTGAAACTGCACCTATTCCTGTAGCAGGCCCACAGTCCTTAACAACTGGATGATTAGGCAAATAAACTTGTAGATGTCTTTTACATGCAATTGGTCCCATTCCTGGTCCTCCGCCACCATGTGGAATACAAAATGTTTTGTGTAAGTTTATGTGACAAACATCTGGACCAAAATTTCCAGGTCTTGCTATACCAACAAGCGCATTTAAATTTGCACCATCCATGTAAACTTGGCCACCGTGTTTATGAATTAATTCACATATATCTGTAATTTTTTCCTCAAATACTCCGTGAGTAGACGGATAAGTGACCATTAATGCTCCAAGATTTTCAGAATGCATTTCTGCTTTTTTCTTTAAATCCTCAAAATCAACATTTCCTTCTTTGTCACAATCAACAACGACAACTTTCATTCCTACCATTTGTGCGCTAGCAGGATTGGTTCCATGTGCTGAGCTAGGTATTAAACATATATTTCTGTTTTCTTCACCTCTATCTAAATGATACTTTCTAATAACCATTAACCCTGCATATTCGCCTTGGGCGCCTGCATTTGGTTGAAGTGAAACACCAGAAAAACCTGTAATTGATCTCAGCCAATTTTTAAGATCAGTGAATAAATCTCTATATCCTTCCATCTGCTCAATGGGTACAAATGGATGAGGCTCTGCTAACTCTCTCCACGAAATAGGTATCATTTCTGCAGTAGCGTTTAATTTCATAGTACATGAACCAAGTGCAATCATTGTTCTATTTAAAGCTATATCTTTATCTTCCAACTTTTTTAAATATCTAAGCATCTCAGTTTCTGAGTGATATGAATTAAAAACAGGATGTTCTAAATATTTTGAAGTTCTTAACAAATTTTTTGGTAAATTAGGTAAACTTACTGTTGGGTCTTCTTTTTTGATCGATTCAGCTGCATTAAAAATTTTCAACAATTGATTTACTCTATAAACATTTTTCTTTTCATCAAAAGAAACTGCCAACATTTCAGAATTTACTCTTCTAATGTTTACCTTTTGATCCAAAGCATTTTTATAAATTTGATCCGTTTTATCTTTTGTTACAATTGTAACTGTATCAAAGAAATGATCTGAATAAATTTCATATCCAGATTGTTTCAATTTATCTGCAAAATTTTTAGCTAATTGAGAAACTCTCTCAGCAATAATTTTTATTCCATCTGGTCCGTGGTAAATGGCATATGCAGCTGAAACAATTGCTAACAAAGCTTGGGCAGTACAAATATTACTTGTAGCTTTATCTCTTCTTATATGCTGTTCTCTTGTTTGTAAGGATAATCTGTATGCTTTGTTTCCATGTCTATCAACAGAGACTCCCACAATTCTTCCTGGCATGGATCTTTTATATTCGTCTTTAGTTGCAAAGAAGGCTGCATGAGGTCCGCCATAACCCATTGGAATTCCAAATCTTTGAGAACTTCCTACTGCAATATCCGCTCCTAGTTCTCTTGGTGTTTTTAATTTAGCAAGTGCTAATAAATCACAAGCTAATATTGCTTTACCACTTTTTTTATGAATTTTACTAATTGCTTCGCTAGGGTTTTTTATATCACCTAATGTTCCAGGATATTGCAATATACCACAAACTAAATCTTCCTTTAATTGATCTAATACTTCATCTTCATTTCCGACAAGTACTTTTAATCCCATTGGTTCTGCTCTTGTTTGGATTACATCTATTGTTTGTGGGTGACAATTTTCTGAGACAAAAACTAAATTACTATCTTTTTTATTTAATCTATGACTTAATCCCATTGCTTCTGCGGCAGCTGTTCCCTCATCTAATAAAGATGCATTTGCGATATCCATTCCTGTGAAATCAACAATCATTTGTTGGAAGTTAAGCAGCATTTCCAATCTTCCTTGGGCTACCTCGGGTTGATAAGGTGTGTAAGAAGTGTACCAACCTGGATTTTCTAAAATATTTCTTAGAATTACATATGGCGTATAAGTGCCATAATAACCCATCCCTATAAAGTTAGAGTAAATTTGATTTTTTTTTGAAATTGCTTTTAATTTTCTTAATGCTTCATACTCTGAATTAGATTCTCCAATATTTAATTCATCTTTCAATTGGATTTTTTCTGGAACTGTACTTTTAATCAAATCATCAAGTGATTTATAATTAAGTTCCTTAAGCATTTTATTTTGATCTTCATTTGAAGGTCCAATGTGCCTTTTTAAAAAATCTTTTTGAGAATTATGTAACATTAGCTAGCACTCTCCTTTGCAAATTTATCGTATTCTTCTTTGTTCATTAGGCTATCCATTTCAGATTGATCTTTCATTTTAAGTTTAAAAAACCATGCTGAACCCTCTGGATCTTCATTAATTTTAGAAGGATCATCTACAATTGCTTGATTGGTATCTACGACTTCACCACTAACTGGAGTATAAACATCACTAGCAGCTTTCGTAGACTCTACTACTCCTGCAGTACCATCTTTTTCAACATTAGATCCTTTTTCAGGAAGTTCTGCAAAAACGATGTCTCCAAGCATTTCTGTTGCATGTTTTGTAATTCCTATTGTGGCTACATCTCCCTCTAAAGTAATCCACTCATGTTCTTTTGAAAATTTTACTTCACTCATTAATTTACTCCTTTCACATAATTTTTTTTATAAAATGGTAACCCGCAAACATTTGCTGGATATTTTTTCCCTCTTACCTCGAGCAAAATTTTAGTATCAACTTTTGAAAACTCTTTATTAACATAACCCATCGCTATAGGACCATTTACACTTGGTCCAAACGTACCACTAGTTATCTCACCAATTTGTGTATCTGTATCATCAAATATTTTAGTTTTTTCTCTAGCAATCAATCTACCCTCAGGTTTGATCCCTACTCTTATTTGGCTTGCTCCATCTTGCATTTGGTTCATAATTTTTTTCGATCCAATAAAACCTCCATTTGATAATCTAGATTTTGAGATTGCCCATCTAAGGTTTGCCTCAACTGGTGTTTTATTAATATCTAATTCGTGACCATATAAACATAATCCAGCTTCTAATCTCAAGGTATCTCTTGCCCCAAGTCCTATAAGTTGTGCTCCCTTTTTAATTAAATTTTCAACGAATTTTTCAGCTTTATCGTTAGAAATTGAAATTTCAAACCCATCTTCCCCTGTATAACCTGATCTTGTGACAAATAATTTTTGATTTTCAGAGTCAAACCAATTTCCTGTCATAAAATTTAGTTGATTAACCCCATTTATAATTGAGTTTAAAA
>CACAIU010000043.1 GCA_902532645.1 uncultured Pelagibacteraceae bacterium
GTTGCAAATATCTTACACGAATTTAATAAAATTTTAAAAAAGGAAAAATTGGTAAATGAAGTTTATTCTCTAAAAGAAATAATATTAGCAATAAAAGAAAATTTTTCTTATTGCCTATATCAGTTTAATAAATTTTGGTTTATTTACATTAAAAGATGGAGAGAAGAATTAAAGGATTTAGAAGTTTTTGCAATTGGCATGGTTGTGCTGATAAATACAATTAAAAATCCGAAATTTACTCCAAAGAAACCAAATTTAGATTCATATAGGAAAGAGATTCTAGGATCAGATAAAAGAGGAGTTAATGCCATGTCAATTTCTGAAATAACTGGTATTCCTAGACCTACAGTTGTTAGAAAAATAAAATATTTAGTTGATAAAAAATTTCTTCATATAAATGATAAAAAATTAATTACATACAATGCTAAAGATAGTGCTTTTGTAACAACAAAGGGAATGGTGAATAAAAATATGCTTAGCTTAAGCCATTTTATTTATAAAGTTTTTAATCAAATAAGAATAATCAATAATTAATTAGACTTTCTTAAAAAATAAATAAAAATAAATCCTGTTATATACATGATTAGTGCATAAGCACCTGTTGGTAATGCATATAATATATCAGTGCCAAATATTTGTGTTGAAACGAATAATGCTAAAGTACCATTTTGCAATCCACATTCTAAAGCAATACACTTCATTTGTTTTACACCTGAAGCAAAAGCTTTTGCAATGTAATATGCAATAACCATCATTGAAATATTTAAAATTAAAGCAATTAAACCTGCTTGTTTGATAAAGCTAAAAATATTTTCTCTTTCTTCATAAAACGCTGCTACAAAAAAAACAGCAAACAATACTATGTTAAGTTTGTTAAATATTTCAACTTTAGAAGATATAAAATTTTCAGCAAATTTTCTGATAATCATTCCTAAAATCACAGGTACTGTTACCACTAAAAACATTTTTAAAGCTATTCCGGTCATTGAAATATTTTGAGAAACTTCTGTTATTCCTAACATGTCTGCAGATGTAAAGATTATTAAAGGAACTGTAATTATACTTAATAAGCTAATAACAGCAGTTAAAGATATAGATAATGCAACATCACCATCAGCAAATTTAGTCATTACATTGGATGTTACTCCCCCAGGTGCTGCAGCTATGATCATAACACCTATTGCTATTTCCGGTGGTGTTTTTAAAATTAAAATTAATATGTAAGCTACAATTGGAAGAATTATTAATTGAGAAATAAAACCAACTATAAAATCTTTTGGCGCTTTGAACACTCTTCCAAAATCTTCTAGCTTCAATCCGAGGCCTAAGCCTAACATTATCAAGGCCAATATGATTGGAGCTATCTTGGTTACAATTTCCATTTCAAAACAAAGTATAAACCTATAGAATAATTTTATCTATATTTTACGGAAATTTTCTGTGTACATGATCATTTTTTTCACATATTTGTAACAAATGCTTTCAAACAAAGAAATTGTCTGTCCAAACAACTTATTAGATTTAGCTCATAAAAAAAAAGGAGTTACCGTTGCAGTTGTAAATGCTGGTAAACCTTTACCCATGTTATCAGTTCAAGATGCTGTTAATGAAAATTTAATTGAGCCAATATTTATTGGTCATGAAGTAGAAATTCAAAAATGCGCTGAAGATATCAAATGGGATATTTCTAAATATGAACTTATCCATGAACCTGTAGAAAATGATACTGCTAAAATTGCTGCTAAATTAGCAAGTGAAGGCAAGGTGCAAATAATAGTGAAAGGCCATATTCATACAGATGTGCTTATGAAAGAAGTGCTTAAACGTGAATATAATTTATTGGGAAAAACAAGATTAAGTCATATCTGGCATATGACTATCGGTAAAGATGATAAACCATTAATTATTACTGATGGAGCATTAAATGTTTTGCCAAATGTTAAAACAAAAATGCATATTCTTAAGAATGTCGTTAATTTTTCAAATAGAATAGGAATAGAAAGACCAAAAGTATCCGTATTATCCGCTACAGAAGAGGTTTTAGAAAGTGTACCAAGTTCCATTGAAGCAGCAGAAATTACAAAATTAGCCAAAGAAGAAAATTTAAATGCTGACGTATTTGGGCCTTTGGCTTTTGATAATAGTATTTCAAAAAAATCAGCAGCAATAAAAGGAATTAAAAATTTGGTTGCTGGTGAAGCGGATGTGTTATTGGTTCCTAGTGTAGAAACTGGAAATGCTTTGGTAAAAATGCTGATATATTTTAGTGGTGCATGTGCCGCAGGAGTTGTAGTTGGTGGAAAAGTGCCAGTGGTAATAACAAGTAGATCTGATGAGGCCCAAGCGCGTTTAGCTTCTATTGCAGCTGCCGTTGTTGCATTAGATTAATTCTAAGTTAAGCAAACCTATTGAATTCGTAGCTTTTATACTCTATTAAAGAGGCTCAAAAAAAAAAGCGATAATGGCAATACAATATTTAAAAAAATCACCAAAAACATCTTCAACAGATGACACTAAAACAAGAGAGATAGTTGAAAATATTTTAAAAGATATTGAAAAAACTAAAGAAGAAGGCTGTAAAGAGCTTTCAAAAAAATTTGATAAATTTGAGGGTGATGTAATCGTTTCCAAAGAAAAAATTGAAGAGATTAAAAAAAGTTTAGATCAAAAAACTAAAGATGATGTTCAGTTTTCTCATGAAAGAGTTAGAAAATTTGCAGAAGCACAATTAAAAAATTATGGACAAGATTTTGAAGTTGAGCTTTCTAAGGGTTTGTATGCTGGTCAAAAATTAATTCCTGTAAATACTGCTGGATGTTATGTTCCTGCTGGTAGATACGCACATATCGCTTCTGCTGTGATGAGTGTAACAACTGCAAAAGTTGCTGGTGTTAAAAATATTCTTGTATGTAGCTCACCAAAACCAGGTGTTGGGGTTCATCCTACTATTGTTTATACAGCTGACCTGTGTGGTGCTGATGTAATAATGAACTTAGGTGGAGTACAAGCGATTGCAGCTATGACAAATGGTTTATTTGAAAATGCGCCTGCTGATATTTTGGTAGGTCCAGGTAATCAATTTGTTGCTGAAGCAAAAAGAATTTTATTTGGTAAAGTTGGAATAGATTTATTTGCAGGTCCAACTGAAATTGCAATAATCGCTGATGATACTGCTGATCCAGAAATTGTAGCAGTAGATTTAGTTGGTCAAGCTGAGCATGGCTATAATTCACCTGCTTGGTTGTACACTACAAGTAAAGAACTTGCAGAAAAGGTAATGAAAAGAGTTCCAGAATTAATTGCTGAATTACCAGAATTACCAAGAACAAATGCTGAGGCAGCTTGGAGAGATTACGGAGAAGTAGTTCTTTGTGATAATGATGAAGAGATGGCTGCAATTAGTGATGAGTATGCACCTGAGCACTTAGAGGTACAAACAAAGAATTTAGATTGGTTCCACAACAGATTAAAAAATTATGGTTCTTTATTTGTTGGTGAAGAAACAACTGTTGCTTATGGAGATAAATGTTCAGGAACAAATCATATTTTACCTACAAAAGGAGCTGGAAGATATACAGGTGGTTTATTTGTAGGAAAATTTATCAAAACACTAAGTTTCCAAAGAATGACAAAAGAATCTACAGAATTAGTTGGAGCTGCAGCTGCAAGACTTTCAAGATACGAGGGTATGGAAGCACATGCAAGAACTGGTGACGTAAGATTGAAAAAATACGGATATACAGGTTAATTTTAATTTAACACTAAGTCTAAATAAAGAGCTGCTGACCAAGAAAAATTCTTGGCCCCCATAGGTTTAGCACTTTTTCGAGTATAATATTCGTGAAAACCATTTTCCTCTATCATTTGTATCGTTTTTCTTT
>CACAIU010000044.1 GCA_902532645.1 uncultured Pelagibacteraceae bacterium
TCCAAGATTTGCTGGCCCAAGCACATTTGCAAGATTACCTGAACTAAGAGATGTGGAAAGTTGTGACGTAGCAATTGTTGGAATTCCGTTTGATGCTGGCACAAGTTATAGACCCGGAGCAAGATTTGGTCCACAAAGCATCAGGCAAGCTTCTAGACATTTAAGAACTAATTATCATCCTAATTATGATGTTGAGCCTTTTAAAATTCAACAAGTAGCTGATGCTGGTGATATTGCTTGCAACCCATTTAGTATTGATGAAGCAATTAAACAAATAGAAGTAGGTGCAACAGATTTATTAAATAAGGTTGGAGGAATTATAAGTTTAGGTGGAGATCATACTATTGCTGTACCATTGTTAAGAGCAATCAATAAAAAAAATAAGGGCCCTGTATCTTTAGTTCATTTTGATGCCCATTTAGATACTTGGGATACATATTTTGGCGCACCTTATACACACGGAACTCCATTCAGAAGAGCTAGAGAAGAAGGATTATTTTTAGATGATGCTTCTATGCATGTTGGAATTCGAGGACCACTTTATAGTAGAGATGATATTAAAAATGATGAAAGTTTTGGATTTAAAATAATTCATTGTGATGAGTTTCAAACAGAAGGAACCGATAAAATAGCAGAAAGAATTAGAAAAAGAGTGGGAGACAATCCTTTATATTTATCAATTGATATTGATGTTTTAGACCCTGCATTTGCTCCAGGTACTGGTACACCAGAAATTGCAGGGATGACTACAAGAGAAATGGTAAATGTTTTAAGAGGTTTGACTGGATTAAATTTAGTTTCAGCAGACGTCGTTGAGGTTTCTCCAGCATATGATCATGCAGAAGTAACTTCTTTAGCAGCAGCAACTATTGTCTATGAATTAACTAATTTATTTGCAAAAACATAAAGAAAGGATAACGTCAAAACATGTTAGACAAAAAAAATTTTTACATTAATGGAGCGTGGGTTAAGCCAAATAGCTCTGAGGAAATTAAAGTAATCGATCCTGCTACAGAAGAAAATTGTGCTGTAATTACTTTAGGAAATAAATCAGATGTTGATCTAGCAGTTATTGCAGCAAAAGATGCTTACGATTCTTGGGCTTTTTCCTCTAAAGAAGAAAGGATTGCACTCTTGGAAAAACTTTATGAAAATTACAAAAAAAGATGGGCGGATATTGCAGAAGCTGTAACTCTTGAGATGGGTGCTCCAAAAGATTTTGCTACAAAATTACAAGCAGGAACAGGAGCAAGTCATATCAAATCATTTATTAGATATTTAAAAAATTTTGAATTTGAAAAACCATTAGGAGACCATGCTCCTAACCAAAGATTAATTTATGAACCAAAAGGTGTTTGTGCATTAATAACACCATGGAATTGGCCGATGAACCAAGTTTGTCTAAAAGTAATGCCAGCAATAGCCGCGGGTTGCACAATGGTTTTAAAGCCGTCAGAATTAGCACCACTCTCATCAATGATACTTGCTGAAATAATTGATGAGGTAAAATTTCCAAAAGGAGTATTTAATTTAGTTAATGGTGACGGAGCAACAACGGGTGATGCTCTTACAAGTCATCCAGATATTAATATGATTTCTTTTACAGGATCAACAAGAGCAGGAGCTTTGATTTCACAAAATGCCGCTAAAGATTTTAAAAGGGTAAGCTTAGAATTAGGTGGTAAGGGAGCAAATATTATTTTTAAAGATGCCGATCCAGAAGCTATTGAAAGAGGTGCTTTAAGATGTTTTAGAAATTCAGGGCAATCTTGTAATGCGCCAACAAGAATGTTGGTTGAAAAATCAATGTATGATGAGGCTATTGAGAGATTAAAAAAATATACTGAAAACTTTGAAGTTGGTGATCCTAAAAAAGAAGGAGAACATATAGGTCCAGTTATTTCAGAAACTCAATATAATAAAATACAAACTTTAATCAAAAAAGGAATAGATGAAGGTGCAAAATTAGTTGCTGGAGGAACAGGTAAACCAGATGGTTTAGATAAGGGTTACTTTGTTAAACCAACTGTTTTTGCAGATGTAAATAATAATATGGATGTTGCAAGAACAGAAATTTTTGGACCAGTTTTGTCGGTTATTCCATTTGAAACAGAAGAAGAAGCAATAAAAATTGCAAATGATACTACTTATGGATTAACAAACTATATCCAAACTCAAGACTCTGAAAAAGTACAAAGAGTTGCAAGAAAATTAAGATCTGGAATGGTTGATGTTAATGGAGCTGGTATTGCTGTTGATGCACCTTTTGGTGGTTTTAAACATTCTGGAATAGGTCGTGAAGCAGGTGAACACGGTTTAGAAGAGTTTTTAGAGGTAAAAGCTGTGGGTGGTTGGAGTTAATTTACCGATTTATCTTTTACACCTTCTAAAAATTTAAGGCATTTTTTCATTTCATTTAATTCTATGAACTCATCAATTTTGTGAGCTTGTTCTATGGATCCTGGTCCGCAAACAACGGTACTGATTCCTAGTTCTTGAAATAAACCAGCTTCTGTTCCAAAAGAAACTACTTCTCTAGAATTATCACCAGTTATATTTGATACAAATTCACATGCTTCAGACTCATCTAATCTGTTAAAACCAACAACTTCACCTATCACTTCTTTTTTAATATAAGAGTCCGGAAATACTTTTTGCATTTCAGGTAGGAGTACTTCACTTGCGTATTTATCAATTTCATTAATAACAAATTCCCCATCTTCTTTAACAACTGGTCTTGTTTCCCATTCAACACTACATTTATCTGCAATTACATTATGGGCAATACCACCTTTAATTCCACCAATTGATAAAGTTGAATGTGGAGGATCAAAAATACTATCTTTTTGAACTTTTTTTTTTAATTCTTCTCTAATTTCTAAAAGTTTTCCAACATATCTAGTAGCATATTCAGCTGCATTTACTCCTAAATGTGGTTTAGAACTATGTCCTGCAAGTCCTCCAAAGTGAACTGTGTATTCATTCATACCTTTGTGGGCATCAATAATTTTCATTTTTGTTGGTTCACCAATTATACAAATTCCATTTTTGATATCTCTTTTTTTCAATTCCTCTATTAATAAAGGAGCTCCAATACATGCAGTTTCTTCATCAAATGTGTAACAGAAATGTAAGTCTCTATCTAAATTACTATCTTTGAAAATAGGTGCATAAGCAAGTGTACATGCAATAAAACCTTTCATATCACATGAGCCTCTTCCATATAATTTATCATTTTTAATAGTTGCAACGAATGGATCACTGCTCCAACCTTTAGACACTGGAACCACATCAGTGTGTCCAGATAATATGATGGGTTTTTTTGTGCTTTGATTTTTTGCTTTTAAAGTTCCAAAAAGATTAACTCTTTTTTTATCATCATCATAAACTTTGAAAGTATCTATACCGATGTTCTTTAAAATTTTTTCACAATAATCAATTAAATTACTGTTATCTTGA
>CACAIU010000045.1 GCA_902532645.1 uncultured Pelagibacteraceae bacterium
AATTACTCTTTGGACAATTATAGATCAATTTCTTTTAAACATTTTGAGGATATTTTTAAAATAGATGATATAAATTTTTATAAATTATCTCAAAATGTTAGAAGTGAGGAATTTTTAGAATTTAGTTCTTTATCAAATTTAACTGATTTTGGAGAAAAATCACTTTTTGAAATATCACGAGTGATTCCTAATTTGGATTTAGTGATTTCATCAGATACTTCCATAATTCATTTGGCAGGAATATTAAATGTTAAATCTTATCTTCTTTTGAACTATAATTCAGATTGGAGATGGTTTAATGATAAAAAAGATACTATTTGGTATCCATCTGTTGAAATAATAAAGCAGGAAAAATTTGACTCATGGGATAATGTTTTCAAAGAGTTAAAAACAAAAATACAAAATCTAAGAAATTAAGTATTAAACAAATTTAATAGATAAAAAAAAAGGGCAGTAAACTGCCCTTTTTGAATTTTGAATTGGGTTGGAAAGATTACATTCCCATTCCACCCATTCCTCCCATGCCACCCATACCACCAGGCATACCACCAGGCATTCCACCAGCAGCATCTTTTTCCTCCGGTTTGTCGGCTATCATTGCCTCTGTAGTTACTAATAATCCAGCAATTGAAGCAGCATCTTGTAAAGCAGTTCTCACAACTTTAACAGGGTCTATGATACCTTTTGCAAACATATCACAATATTCCTCACTTTGAGCATCGTAACCGTGAGTTTTTTTCTTTTGCTCTAATAACTTACCAACTACAACTGAACCATCTACACCAGCATTCTTGGTAATTTGTCTAATAGGAGCTTCTAAAGCTTTTCTCACAAGATCAACACCTGCTTTTTGATCATCGCCTTTTGCTTTAACTTTATCAAGTTCTTGAGCAGCATAAAGAAGAGCACAACCGCCACCTGTTACAATACCTTCTTCAACAGCAGCTCTAGTTGCATTCAACGCATCCTCAACTCTATCTTTTCTTTCTTTAACTTCAACTTCAGTTGCACCACCAACTTTGATAACTGCAACTCCACCAGCTAGCTTAGCTAGTCTCTCTTGAAGTTTTTCTCTGTCGTAATCAGAAGTAGTTTCCTCAACTTGTTGTTTGATAGATGCACATCTAGCTTCAATATCAGATTTTTTACCACTACCGTTTACGATAGTACTATTATCTTTATCTACTTTTATTTTTTTACAAGATCCAAGATCATCAAGTTTAACGTTTTCAAGTTTGATACCTAAGTCTTCAGATATAACCTGACCGCCTGTTAAAATAGCAATATCTTCAAGCATAGCTTTTCTTCTATCACCAAAACCTGGAGCTTTAACAGCTACAACTTTTAAACCACCTCTTAGCTTGTTTACAACTAAAGTCGCCAAAGCTTCACCTTCAACATCTTCAGAAATAATCATTAATGGTCTACCAGCTTGAACGACAGCCTCTAAAAGAGGAACCATTGGCTGTAAATTAGTTAATTTTTTTTCATGTAGTAAAATAAAAGGGTTATCTAATTCTGTAGTCATTTTATCACTGTTAGTAATAAAATATGGTGATAGATATCCTCTATCAAACTGCATACCCTCAACTACATCTAATTCTGTTTCAATACCTTTATTTTCTTCAACAGTAATTACCCCTTCATTTCCAACTTTTTGCATTGCTTTTGCAATCATCGTTCCAATTTCTTTATCGCCATTTGCAGAAATTGTTCCTACTTGAGCAATTTCATCACTGTCTTTTACTTTTTTTGCAGATGCAACAAGGCTTTCTTTTACTGTTTCAACAGCAGCATCGATCCCTCTTTTAACGTCCATTGGATTCATGCCAGCTGTTACATACTTCACACCTTCTTTGACGATTGCTTGTGCAAGTATTGTTGCAGTGGTAGTTCCATCACCAGCTTCATCATTGGTTTTGCTAGCAACTTCCTTAACCATCTGTGCACCCATATTTTCAAATTTATCCTCAAGGTCTATTTCTTTTGCAACAGATACACCATCTTTTGTAATTCTAGGTGCACCATACGATTTATCCATTACGACATTTCTTCCTTTTGGTCCCAAAGTTACTTTAACAGTATCAGCCAAGATGTTTACACCTCTGATCATTGCTGCTCTTGCTTCAGCATCAAATTTAACAACTTTTGACATTTTATTTCTCCTTTAAATTAAATTACTTACTTGAAATACCCATAATGTCTGACTCTTTCATTATGCTGTACTCTTTTCCATCAATTTTGACTTCGGTTCCTGACCATTTACCGAATAAAACTTTGTCACCAACTTTAACATCCATTGGAATAATTTTCCCTTCTTCTGTTTTAGCTCCACCACCAACAGCAACAACTTTACCTTCCTGAGGTTTTTCTTGTGCTGTATCAGGGATTATTATACCTCCAGCAGTTTTTTCACTGCTGTCTAATACTTCAATTAGAACTCTGTCATGTAACGGTCTAAATTTCATAAATACTCCTTTAAAAATCTTTATAAATATGAGCTTCATATAGATATTTCGTCAACTATTTCAAGATATGAAACTCTCTTGGATATTAAAATTGTTAGTAAAATATTGATTTTATGGTTTATACCTAAAAAATATGACTAAAAATTTAGATATTGAAGGACTTAAATCTATTGCTGATGATTATGATCTTTTTTACATCGATTTATGGGGAGTTATACACAATGGAATAAAACTCCATGAACAGGCAATCAAAGTTCTCAAAGAATTAAAAAAAATGAATAAAAAATTTGTTCTTTTAACAAATGCACCAAGGCCAACCAATATAGTAACCCAACAATTGGAAAAAATGGGTATGGAAAAAATATTAAGGGATCATGTTTTCACATCTGGACAAGCTGCATTATTGTTCCTTAGAAAAAATTATATAGAGAAATATTTTTTTCACATTGGTCCACCTAAAGATTTTGATTTATTTAATGATTTTGTAAGATTTAAAAAAAATGAAATAAACAACTCTGAATATTTGTTATGCTCTGGTTTGTTTGAAGATCATTCTGAAGATTTAATTTATTACAAAACTCTTCTTGAAAAACATACTGATAAAAAAATGATATGCACAAATCCAGATTTAATTGTTGATAAAGGTAATAAAAGAGAACTTTGTGCGGGCTCAGTAGCAATGGTATTTGAAAAAATGGGAGGACAAGTAATTTATTTTGGTAAACCTCACCGAGAAGTATATGATCAATCTATTGATAATTTAAATAAAAAAGTTTTAGCAATTGGTGATAATTTAAATACAGATATAAAAGGTGCAAATTTATTAAATTATGATTCTTTATTAA
>CACAIU010000046.1 GCA_902532645.1 uncultured Pelagibacteraceae bacterium
GATCCTACATTGATGTTTGCCAACTCAGGAATGGTTCAGTTTAAGAATGTTTTCACAGGGTTAGAAAAAAGAGACTATGTAAGAGCTACAACTTCACAAAAGTGTGTACGGGCAGGTGGTAAACATAACGATTTAGAGAATGTTGGTTACACACCAAGACACCATACATTTTTTGAAATGTTGGGAAACTTTTCTTTTGGTGATTACTTCAAAGAACAAGCAATTCATTATGCCTGGAACTTAATTACAAAAGATTTTGGAATAGATAAAAACAGACTTTATGTAACTGTGTTTCATGAAGACGATGAGGCCTTTAATTTTTGGAAGAAAATAGCGGGTTTTAGCGATGATAGGATTATAAGGATAGCAACTTCAGATAATTTCTGGTCGATGGGTGAGACAGGCCCTTGTGGACCGTGCTCAGAAATATTCTTTGATCATGGTGATCAACTACCAGGTGGATTACCAGGAAGTAAAGATGAGGATGGAGATAGGTTTATAGAAATTTGGAATTTGGTCTTCATGCAATTTGAACAAGTTACAAAAGATAAAAGAATAAATCTTCCAAAACCATCTGTTGATACAGGAATGGGACTTGAGAGAATTGCAGCTTTACTACAAGGTACTCATGATAATTATGAAACAGATCATTTCAAAAAAATAATTAACTCAGCCTCAGAAATTGTAAAAGTTAAATCAGATAAATCTAATCTTTCAAGTTTCAGAGTTATAGCTGATCATTTAAGAGCAAGTTCATTTTTAATTGCTGAAGGTGTTTTACCTTCAAATGAAGGAAGAGGATACGTTCTTCGAAGAATTATGAGAAGAGGAATGAGACATTCTCATTTACTTGGATTCAAGGAACCAGTTTTTTATAATTTGTTTGATACACTTAAAAATGAAATGTCAGGAAACTATCCAGAATTAGTTAGAGCAGAGTCTTTAATTAAAGAAACTTTAAAAATGGAGGAAGAAAAATTTTTGGTTCTTCTCGATAGAGGAATAAAAATTTTAAATGATGAAATATCTAAAATAGATAAAGTGTTGCCAGGTGAAGTAGCTTTTAAATTATATGATACCTATGGTTTCCCGTTAGATCTTACCGAAGATATTTTAAGAAACAAATCAATGTCAATTGATACTGGAAAGTTTCAATCTTTGATGAAGGAAAGTAGAGAGCTTGCAAAGAAAAATTGGAAAGGTTCAGGAGATGCTGCCGTTGAAGATGTTTGGTTTGGAATAAAAGATAAATTAGAAGCAACTGAATTTTTAGGATACGAAACCAATCAAGCTGAAGGTGTAGTTTTGTCTCTTTTAAAAGATAATAAAGAAGTTGATCAATTAAAAGAAAATGATGAAGGAATGATTATAGTAAATCAAACTCCTTTCTATGGCGAGTCTGGAGGTCAGGTTGGCGATACTGGTGAAATAGTATCAAATGATTTTAAATTTGAAGTTACTGATGTTCAAAAAAAACTTGGAGATTTATTTGTCCATTATGGAAAGGTTAAGAGTGGATCTATTAAACCTCAGGAAAGTGTAGAGTTAAAAATTGATGTAGAAAGAAGGGATAATACTCGTGCTTATCACTCAGCAACCCATCTATTACACGAGTCATTGAGAAGAGTTCTTGGTACGCATGTCACTCAGAAAGGATCTTTAGTAGAGCCAAGTAGATTAAGGTTTGATTTTAGTCACATGAAACCTATTTTGAATGAGGAAATTGATAAAATAGAAGAGTTTGTAAACAAAATGGTCTCTAAAAAATCTAATGTAAAAACTAGATTAATGACACCAGATGAGGCAGTTGAAAATGGTGCTTTAGCATTATTTGGTGAAAAATACGGAGATGAAGTAAGAGTGCTTTCAATGGGAGACGAGGATGGAAAGTATTTTTCAACAGAATTATGTGGCGGAACACACGTCAAAAACACTGGTGATATTGGTAAATTTAAGATTGTCAGTCAGTCCTCAATTGCTGCAGGGGTTAGAAGAATTGAGGCTTTGAGAGACAAACAATTAGAGGATTATTTAAAAAATAAAGAAAAATTATCTAACCTAACTGCAGAAAAAGATGAGGAAACAATTAAAGATTTAAGTCAGCAAATTATTAAATTGGGAGGAAAACCAAGTTTAGAAGAAACTAACCAGAAAACTTTAATTAAAAATTTAACTAAACAATTAGAGACCATCTCAGTAAATTCAATTTTAGAGGATAAATCTAAAAATATAATTAAAGACGAAGAAATTAATGGAGTTAAGTTAAGACTTCAAAAAATAGATGGATTACCACCAAAAGAATTAAGAAAACTTGTAGATAAAGGTAAAAAAGATTTAGGCGAAGGTATCGCGGTTGTGTTTGCAAATAAAGATGACAAGGTTGGATTGGCTGTTGGAGTAACTGATAATTTAACCAGCAAGTATGATGCAGTTCAATTTGTTAAAGTTGGATCAGAAATAATTGGTGGTAAAGGTGGTGGAGGAAGAAAAGACTTTGCTCAAGCTGGTGGACAGGATCAATCAAAAATTGAAGAAGCTTTTGAAAAGCTTAAGAGTTTAGTTTAATTTTTTTTTTAAATTACCATCAATTTCATCTAAAAATTGATTTGTGGTTAAGAATTTACTATTCGGACCAACAAGAATTGCCAAATCTTTTGTCATTGACCCACTTTCTACACACTCGATACAAACTTTTTCTAAAGTTTGTGCAAATTTGATTAGCTCTTCATTACCATCTAATTTACCTCTATGAGCTAATCCTCTAGTCCAAGCAAAAATTGATGCGATTGGGTTTGTCGAAGTTTCTTTTCCTTGTTGATGCATTCTATAATGTCTAGTTACTGTTCCGTGAGCAGCTTCTGCTTCCATTATTTTTCCGTCTGGAGTTAATAATGTACTTGTCATCAATCCTAAAGACCCATAACCTTGTGCCATAGTATCTGATTGCACATCTCCATCATAATTTTTACAAGCCCAAATATATTTTCCACTCCACTTCATTGCGCATGCAACCATGTCGTCAATTAACCTATGTTCGTAAGTTAAATTATTTTTTTCAAATTCACTCTTATATTCTTTGTCAAAAATTTCTTGGAAAATATCTTTAAATCTTCCATCATATTGTTTTAGAATTGTATTTTTAGTGGACATATAAACAGGCCATTTTTTAATTAACCCATAACTGAAACAAGATCTTGCAAAGTCTTCAATAGACTTATCTAAATTGTACATTGATAAAGCAACACCAGGACCTG
>CACAIU010000047.1 GCA_902532645.1 uncultured Pelagibacteraceae bacterium
TTACATCTAAAGTTCTTATTCCTCTTAGAATTAAATATGCATCATCAGGACCTAGTCTTAACCCAGAAACTTTATTTGTTGCTTCGACTAATTTAAAAACTCTTTTACTTATAGCTAAACTGCCACCCATTACATCTGAGTGACCAGAATAATATTTTGTTGCAGAGACAATCGACATATCAAAACCTAGCTTTATTGGTTTAAGAAAATAAGGTGTTCCCCAAGTGTTATCTATAGCTGTATAAATTTTATTTTTTTTTGCCAATGCAACTATTTTAGATAAATCTTGAAATTCAAAAGTGTTGCTTCCAGGATTTTCAACAAAAATAAGCTTTGTTTTTTTTGTAATCTTACTTTTTAGATCATTAAAGTCATTTGGATTATAAAATATTGCTCTGATATTAAATTTTTTAAGGTATGTTTCTGTTAAAAGTCTTGATGGTGAGTAAACTGAGTCTGTAACAAGTATTTCATCATCTGGTTCCACAACGCTTAATACACCAAGAAATATTGCACCAAAACCAGTAGGGGTTAGATAAACCTTATAACATTCTTCAATTTTTCTTAAAATTTGTTGTAAAGCATATGTTGTGGATGTTCCCTGTCGACCGTAATCAAAATTTCCACTTACTGGATCTTTCAAATATTTATTCTGAGTTTTTTTAATATCCTGCATAGATTTAAAAATAATAGTAGAAGCTCTAACCACAGGAGGATTTACTGACTGATTATGAAAATCTTTAGTTGTATGTTTTAGGAAAGTCTTGAAGGAATTACCCATAATAAATTTGATATGTTATTAAGACAATGCTATATCCCATGAAAAACGTCAATAAAATTAAAATAGGACTAAATGAGTTACCCAAAGAAACATAGAGGCCGAAGAAAACAAGGGTCTAAAAAAAGAAGAGCTAAAAGAAAAAATAAGAAGAAATAATTCTTCTTCTATTCTTTAATCCAACCACCACCAAGTACTTTGTGGCCAAACTGGTCTTTACGATAAAAAACACATGCCTGACCAGGTGAAATGCCATCTTCAGAAATTGCTAAATTAACTTTAGCATTATTGTTATCTATAAGATCAACTTTTGCTTCTAGAAGACTTCCAGTAGATCTAACTTTAACAAATAAATTTTGATCTAAATCCTCTTTGTTAGTTAATAAATTTATTTCCTTTAAAGAAATTATTTTTTTTCCAAGTTTTTCTTTAGGTCCAACTATTATTTCATTTTTATCCGAATTTATCTTTAACACATAAAGGGCTTCTTTATCCGAAACTTTAATTCCTTTTCTTTGGCCAATTGTGAAATTAATAATTCCATCATGAACACCAATTACCTCACCGTCTAAATTTTTAATATTTCCTCTCTGAAAGGAGTCTGGTCTGAACTTTTGTATTACTGAAGCATAATCACCATTTGGCACAAAACAGATGTCTTGGCTATCGGGTTTATCAGCAACGTTTAAATCTAAATTTTTTGCAATTTCTCTAGTTTTATCTTTTAACATTCCACCTAAGGGAAATCTTAAATAATCTAATTGTTCTCTAGTTGTGTTGAATAAAAAATAACTTTGGTCCCTATTTTCATCTATTGCTCTATACATGTTTGTAGTTTTATTTTCTGTAATACTTTTTACATAATGGCCTGTAACTAACGCATCCGCTTTGAGTTCTTTTGAAACTTCAAATAAATCTTTAAATTTTACAGTTTGATTACACTGAACACATGGAATTGGAGTTTCACCTTTTAAATAACTCTCAACAAAATTATCTATAACACCTTGTTTAAACTTATCTTGATAATATAAAATTTTATGCTCTATACCTAACTTATGTGCAACACGTTTAGCATCCATTATATCTTGACCCGAACAACACTGTTTAGAAGCAGCTACTTCTTTACCATCATCATAAAGTTTTAGAGTTATTCCAATTACATTATAACCTTCCTTTTTCATAATTCCTGCCACAGTAGAAGAATCTACTCCACCCGACATTGCAACAACTACGGTAGTATCTGAAGGTTTTTTATCTAAACCAATAGAATTTAAATTTTTATTCATAAGGTGGTATTTATACTTATTTACAATATAAGTTAAATTAAATGATTTTAGATTATGAACCAGGTGACAAAGTCACTAATCCTAAAAAAAAAGAATGGGGAATTGGGCAAGTGCAATCTATAATTAACGATAAAGTGACAGTTAATTTTGAAAATGCTGGAAAAAAAGTAATTAACGCAAAAAACGTTGAATTAAAAAAACTAGGAAAATGAAGTTAAACTTAAAAGAGATTGTTGAAAAATTAATTGATAATTTTTTAGAGGCTGGAGATTTGGCTATTAAATTAAGAGAAAAAGGTTTGGAAAAAAAAATAAAATCAGACAATACACCAGTAAGTAATGGTGATTTAGAAGTAAATAAATTTATATCAAAAAAAATTTCTGAGGTTACTCCAAATTTACCTATCATTTCAGAGGAGGCCTCTGAAAATAAAGATAACCTTAATTTAAAAGATTTCTGGCTGGTTGATCCTATTGATGGAACATATGATTATATTAATAATTTAGAGGAATTTACCATTAATGCTGGTTTGATTATTAATAATAGACCTGTTGCTGGATTAATAAATGCTCCTGCAAAAAAGAGAATGTTTTACTCATACGAAAAAGGTAATGCTTTTGAGCTTAGCAATGGTAAAAAAACAAACTTAAGCAATTTACCTATCAAGAAATCAGAAAATTTAAAATTTATTTCATACTCAACTAAAATAAAACCGGAAATTCAAAAAATTTATGATGATTTAGGGGTAAAAGAAAATATTAGAATGAAAAGTTCTTTGAAATTCTGTGTCGTTGCTGCAGGTGAATATGATGGTTATGTTGCTGAACCTAGAGCATATGAGTGGGATATAGCAGCTGGTCATGCAATTTTAGAACATGCGGGTGGAACTGTAAGTGATTTTGAGGGAAATGAAATTTTGTATGGTAAAAAAGATTTAAAAAATCCAAGTATAATTTTAAAAAATAAAAATATTTTATAATGGATGAACAATTAAGAATAATACTAATAATTATTGTTTCTGTTTCAATTTTTGGATTATTGGTATTTGTTTTTGTAAAAAATTACGTAAGAAATAAAATAAATCTGCTT
>CACAIU010000048.1 GCA_902532645.1 uncultured Pelagibacteraceae bacterium
ATTTTGATAAATTTAGGAACACAAAAAAATTGAAAACTAAAGCAGAAAAAATTCTAGAAAAAGATGGAAAAGATTAAAAAAAGAAATGAGTTATCAATTTTTGAAGATTTTAGACTTAAACAGAAAATAAAAGTTATCAGCCATAAAGTTCCCGATGAAAAAGAGTTAAAAAAATTAAATATTTTTTATAAAATAAATAATGAAAACGGCATTGTATCTTATTGGAAAAATTTTAAAGGAAATTTAGAACGGGTTAATAAGTATGGAGAGTTAATAACTCATGGAGACGAAGGTTATGATATTGATTTAGAAGAAGAGCCAAATAAGAATTCACTTAAAAAATATGATGGAAATATAAGAGTTCTCACAAATAAATATAACATTCCAATTTCTTATTGGGAAAAGAGTGACGATGGAAAATTAACTGAAGTGAATAATAAAATAAATAAAGACTCACTAAATGTTGAATATGAAATCAAAGCTTGGTTGAGAAATAAAGCAATAGATTACGTAAGTTTAGAAATTAGAAATATGAAAAAAAAGGCTTATGAATATTCTCATGAAGAATTAAAAAATATGATCGAAGCTGAAGAAAATAAACTAATTAAAAAAGGTGGATGGAAAGCAATTAGAGTTGCTGCGATGACGGCTTTAGGTATTAGCTGGGTTCCTTTTTTATAATTATTTCTCTCAAATAAAAAATTAAATTAAAAATTTAAACAAAGATATCGTCTTTAAAACGAGCGCACTATGAGCGCAGTTAGGTTAAAATTTCAAAAATTTTTTGCAAAAAGTTCCCATAAATTTTTCACTTTGGTGCGGTCGGAGAGACTCGAACTCTCATGGACTAGGTCCACACGGCCCTCAACCGTGCCTGTCTACCAATTTCAGCACGACCGCGATATGTCCCATAATAAATGAGTGACAATCATGATTCAAATTGGTAAAAATCCTCATGGAATTTACACAAGAAGTGCGTAAAGCAACAGATCCTATTTATCAAAAAATTTCTAAGGTTATGCCTGAAATTGAATGGTCAGTGCATGCTCCGTATATTCATAAAATTAATAAATTAAAAAAAGAAAAAAATGCTGTAATTCTAGCGCACAATTATCAAACGCCAGAAATTTATCATGGTGTTGCAGATTTTTCTGCGGACTCTCTAGCATTAGCAATTGAAGCCTCAAAAACTTCAGCTGATATTATTTTAATGGCTGGAGTACATTTCATGGCAGAAACTGCAAAATTAATGAGCCCTGATAAAAAAGTTATTCTTCCTGATATGGATGCTGGCTGTTCTTTATCATCATCTATTACAGGTAAAGACGTTAGGCTATTAAAAGAAAAATACCCAGGCGTCCCTGTTGTATCTTATGTCAATACGTCAGCAGAAGTTAAGGCAGAAACAGACGTTTGTTGCACTTCTGCTAATGCAGTTAAAATAGTTAAATCACTTGGGGTAAAAAGGGTAATATTTTTACCCGATGATTATTTAGCTAAATATGTTGCTTCTCAAACTGATGTTGAAATTATTTCTTGGAAAGGAATTTGTATTGTTCATGATCAATTTAATAAAAAAGAAATAGAGGATATAAGAAAAAATAATCCAGGAATTAAAATTATTGCACACCCAGAATGTCCTCCAGATGTAATTGAAGCAAGTGATTTTGCTGGATCAACATCTGGAATGATAAAATATGTAAAAGATAATCAACCAAAAAAGGTAATGATGGTTACTGAGTGCTCAATGAGTGACAATATCCAGATAGAAAATCCAAATGTGGACTTTGTTAAACCATGTAATATGTGCCCTCACATGAAAAAAATTACGCTCCCAAAGATATTAGATTGTTTAGAAAATGAGACTGGTGAAATTATCATGGATAAAGATACGATTAATAAAGCCAGAATATCTGTAGAAAGAATGGCAGCCATCGGCAGATAATTAAGTGTCAAAAATAAAATTAAGCAAAGAATTTATAAAAAGTACGGTTAAGCTAGCATTGAATGAAGATCTTTATCCTTCGGGTGATATTACTTCAGAGTTAGTTAATAGTGACAAAGTATTAACAGTTAAATTAATTTCAAATCAAAGTGCAATTGTTGGAGGTTTATTATTTGCTAAACAAACTTTTGTATTAATTGATAATAAAATAAAATTTATAATTAAGAAAAAAGATGGTTCTAGAGTTAAAAAAGGCAAACTAGTGGCTTTAATCAAAGGAAACGTAAAAAATATATTAATCGCTGAGAGAGTAGCCTTAAATTTTTTGTCTCATATTTCTGGAATAGCAACTAAAACAAATGAGTTTGTTAAACTAGCTGGAAAAAATACTAAAATTTGCTGTACAAGAAAAACGATCCCAAATTTGAGAGTTATTCAAAAATATGCTGTTAAATTAGGTGGTGGTACAAATCATAGATTTAATTTAAGTGATGAATATTTAATTAAAGACAATCATATTGCGAGTTCAGATTTAAATACTTTAGTTTTAAAAGCTATAAAAAATAAAAAAGGAAAAAAAATTACTGTTGAAGTAGATAGAATTAAACAACTGAGATCAATTTTAGGTCTCAAATTTAATACTGTTTTATTTGACAACATGAACATAAAAAATTTAAGAGATGGTGTTAAAATTGCTAAAAAGTATTATGAGACTGAAGCCTCAGGAAATGTCAGCTTAAAAACTGTTAAAGCTATCGCTTCTACTGGAGTAAATAGAATTTCTGTTGGGTGTATTACCCATAGCGCTCCTGCGGTTGACTTTAAGTTAGAGATCTAATTTACAAATTTAGAAAGATCTGGTTTAAAATAGTTTGGACCTTTCATAACTTTTCCAGAATCATTAAAAATTGGACTTCCATTTTCATCTAGCTTGCTCATATTAGAGTTTTGAACCTCTTCAAAACATTTATCTAGATCTATTCCAAATGCATGCCCAGCTCCATAAGTAACATACAATATGTCTGTAAGAGCATCTGCTACCTCTAATAAATCCCTTTTATTCATAGCT
>CACAIU010000049.1 GCA_902532645.1 uncultured Pelagibacteraceae bacterium
AATTGGAGGCTTAGAAAAACCAACCTCTGGTAAAATAATTTTTAATGATCAAGAAATTACTGGCCTTAGTGAAGATGAAGTGTCTGAGATAAGAAAGAAAAATATTGGAATAATATTTCAGTCATTTTATTTAATTCCTAATTACACAGCAGTTGAAAATGTTGCTTTAACGCTTGAACTCAATAATTTTAAAAATCCAGAAAAAGAAGCAAAGATTTTATTAGATCGTTTTGGTTTGAAAGATCGTTTTAATAACTTACCAAGTCAATTATCAGGTGGTGAACAACAAAGGGTTGCTATCGCTAGAGCAATTGCGATGAAGCCTGAATTAATCTTAGCAGATGAACCAACAGGGAACTTAGATACTGAAAATTCTATCATGATTGCAAATATTTTATTTAAATATGTCAAAGAAGAAAGTTCTTCTTTAATCATGGTAACTCATGATCCTAAACTTGCTGACAAAGCTAAAAGGAAAATAAAAATAAAAGATGGAAAAATTAAATAATCCTTCAGAATTTAGTTTGATTTTTAAATATGCTTTAAAAGACTTAAGTAGAAATTATCATAAAATTTCTAGTATCATTGTTACGCTATTTATAAGTCTTTTTATTTTAAGTGCTATTTTCACAATTGAAGATAGTCTTAAAAAAGAACTAAATGATAATGCTAAAGCACTTTTAGGTGGAGATTTAGAGATTGATTACAATCGTAATCAAGGAAATTTAGATTTAGTCAACCAAGTAAAAGAATTTGCAATTGTTTCTCAAATGATTGAGTTCAGTACCATGCTTTCAACTACTGGCAGAGAAAAAAATAAATCATTATTTACTAGAATTAAAACTGTAGATGAAAAATATCCTTTATATGGAAATGTTGTTTATGAACCAATTGGTGCTTATGAAAGAATGCAAAAAGAACCTAATACTATCCTGATTAATGAAAGTTTATCAAAAACCCTAAATATTAAAATTAACGAAATAGTAAAAGTTCAAGATCAAAATTTTACAGTAATTGGAATTATTAAATCAGTACCAGATGTAAGTGGATTTGTTGCATTTGGCGATTGGGCTTTAGCAGGAAAACAAACTTTAGAAATTTTAAAGCTTAATGGAATTGGAAGTTTTTTAAATTATGAATATAAAGTAAAGTTTAATGAAAATGATAAGCCTGAAGAAATCGAACAACGAATTGAAGAAATATTTAAAGACGATCAAAAAGTAAAACTTAGATATCCTGAAAATTCTGCAAGTGGAATAAAGAGAATTATTAATAATTTTTCACAATTTTTATCCCTTGTATCTATCAGTGCAATGTTGATAGCAGGTATTGGAATAGCAAATACTTTGCTTTCTTTTATTAATCAAAATAACATGTCGATAGCTGTTAGAAAGGCAGTTGGCTTTTATTCAGGCAATATTAAAACACTATATTATCTACAGTTATTTATACTTTTATTTATTATCACTGTTGTTGCTTATGGATCGAGTTTTTTAATTGTTCCAATAGCAGATAAATATTTATCTGATGGATTAGGATTGAATGTTTATCCGGTTTTTTCGTTACTTAATTTTTTAAAAATATTTTTGGTGGGATTATTAGTTCTGGTAATTTTTTCTATTCCTACAATCAGTTCTATTGACCAAGTAAAAGCCTCTAATTTATTTAGAAACGTATTTCAAAACCTTCAATTTTATTATTCTAAGAGATCAGTTGTTCTAAGCTTTGTTTTGTTGTCTATCTTAATTTTGTTATTCACGATTGGATCTGAACAACCCTCTTATAGCTTGGGATACTTTGCTGCCTTTTTTGTATGTTTAATTGTATTTTTCTTACTTTCAAAATTAATCATTTTTTTTCTAAAAAAATTCAAATCTAGTTCAATAATTTCTTTAAAAGTTTCAATCAAAAATATTACCCAAACAAAAAGTATAACTCCCATTACAGTCATGTCTCTTGGCTTAGGGGTTACTTTGTTATTAACATTAGCTTTAGTTGGTACAAATTTTCAAAGAGAAATAGCTAAATCTATTCCAGATATTGCACCTGATTATTTCTTTGTCGGTATTCAAAAAGGAGAAAAAAAGAAATTTGAACAAGGTATTTTAAATATGGATCCAAATGCATCTATTGAAATTGTACCAATGGTATCCTCTGGAATTGTAAAAATTAATGGTGTCGATCCTAACACTTATATTAAACCAGATAATGATAGTTACTGGGTAATTGGTAGTGAACGAAGATCTTCTTGGGTAGAAGATGCACCTGAAGATAATCCAATTTTAGAGGGTGAATGGTGGGATTTATCAAACCCTAATCAACTTCAAATATCTCTTGATGCAAAAGTTGCTAAAGATTTAAATATCCAGTTAGGTGATATTTTTACTTTAAATGTTTATGGGCGTGAAATTGAAGGAAAAGTAATTAATTTTAGAGAGGTGGATTATCGAGATTTAAGCATCAACTTTGCAATGTTATTTAATCCGGAATTTGCAAAAAACATACCTCATGAATATTTAGCCACTGCAAAATTTAATTCAAATAAATTTGATGAAACTGAAATGCTTGAAATCATGCCGAGTTTATCAATGATAAAAATTGCAGATTATTTATCTAAAGTTACAGCTGTTTTAAATAAAGTATTTATTGCAGTTACCTTAATCTCAGCGGTTACCATTGTTATAGGGTTAATCGTAATTTCTAGCGCGATTATGGTTCAAGGAAAAGTTAAAGAATATCAAAATTTAGTATTTAAAATTTTGGGTTTTTCAAAAAAACAAATTGTTTTTTCATCGCTAATAGAGTTTATCATTATTTTTAAATCTGTAATTTTAATTGCAATATTCTTTGCAGTAATTGGCTCAAAATTTATTATAGAAAATATTTTTGAGCTAGTGTGGATGTTTGACTTTAAAGTTTTAATCTATTTAGGA
>CACAIU010000050.1 GCA_902532645.1 uncultured Pelagibacteraceae bacterium
GGGCTCTACAAACAGTCCGGATAAAAAACTTCCATTAAATAAATCCATACCTTTAGGAATTCAGCACGTACTAGCAATGTTTGCTGGTAATATAACGGTTCCTATTATTGTGGCTGGAGTTTTTGGTCAAACGCCTGAACAAAAAATATTTTTGATTCAAATGGCTTTGTTTGTTGCGGGAGTTGCAACAATTATCCAAACAGTTGGATACAAAGAAATTGGCGCAAGACTTCCTATTGTTCAAGGAACAAGTTTTGCGTTTATACCAATTATGCTACCATTTAAAGCAGCAGGATTAGGCGCGGTATTTACAGCAGCGTTCATCGGAGGAATTTTTCAAATTTTTATTGGAAAAGTTTTAAAACCAATAAGACATCTATTCCCACCATTAGTCACTGGTATAGTTGTACTAATGATTGGATTTAGTTTGCTTAAAGTTGGTTTTATGTATGCTGGCGGGGGTGGATGGTTAATGAATAATAAACCTGAAATCTTTGCAAATGCAAATCATTTAACGGTTGCTTTCACAGTGTTTATAGTTGCTATCTTTTTTAATCTTAGAGGTAAAGGGATGGCTTCTGCAGGATCAATTTTAATTGGAATAGTAGCTGGCTTCATAGTTGCAGCTGCACTAGGAATGGTTAACTACGGAAAAATTGCTTCCGCATCATGGTTTGCATTTCCAATGCCACTTCAATATGGAATTGATTTTGTACCCGGTGCAATAATTCTAATGTTGTTTATGTCAGTTGTTACAACAATTGAAACAATTGGAGATATAAGTGCTACGACAATGGGTGGTGCTAAACGAGAGGCAACAGATAAAGAAATATCAGGTGGAATTATGGCGGATGGTGTTGGTACTGCATTTGGTGCAATATTTAATGCGATGCCAAATACATCTTATTCGCAAAATGCTGGACTAGTTGCGTTTACAGGAGTCGTAAGTAGACACGTTGGAACTATAGCTGGAATAGTTTTGGTTCTTATGGGATTATTTCCAAAATTAGGTGGAATAATTGCAGCGATGCCAGAGTCTGTGATAGGTGGAGCAGCAATTATTATGTTTGGTATGATTGTAGCTGCTGGTATTAAATTGATTTCAAGGGCAGAAATGGATCAAAGAAATTTATTAATCTTAGCTCTTTCTTTGTCTTTTGGAATTGGAATGTCATTGTTACCAGACTTTGTGAAAAATATTCCAGATTTTGGAATAAGTTTAAAACTACTTTTAACAACTGGACTTATACCTGCTGGATTACTAGCATTTGTTTTAAATGCTATGATGGCAAAGAAATAATTAATTTAAACTTGTGGGGAGAAATCCCCACAAGCAAGGTTTAAGTCTTATTTAATTTCAATAAGCTTCTTTTTTTTATGTTCTGGAATTATTCTTTCACAAGATATTGTTAAAAGACCATCTTTAAGTTCAGCACCATTAACTTTTACGTCATCAGCAATAGTGAATGATCTTGCAAATTGTCTTTGAGAAATACCTTTATGAATAATTTCTCCATTAAAATCACTGTCCTCAGACTTATTAACTTGTTTTGTTCTTACGGTTAATAAATTGTCCTCGAACTCAACCTCGACGTCTTTTTTGCTAAAGCCAGCTAATGCTACTTCAATTGCATAGTTGTCTTTACCTGTCTTTCGGATGTTGTAGGGTGGATAGTTTGACTGCATTGTCAAATTCCCATTTCCCAACATATTTTCAAATTGGTCGAACATATCATCAAAGCCAATTGAAAAAGGTCTAAGTGAGTTAAATATAGATAGATCCTTACTTGTCATAATATCCTCCTTTGTTAAGCAAGTTTATTTTTGCAAGCCCCATTAGGCGACTTACTAGATTTATATGGTAATTAATTTGTTTTTTTCAAGATTTAAAATGTACTAAATTTTTTTAGAAATCTTCAATGCAAATGCATAGTCAATAGCAATTTCTTCTATTGCCCCATCTCTTCCAGATTTTCCACCATGACCAGCATTCATTTCGGTTTTTAAAAGAAGTAAATTATTATCTGTTTTATAGTCTCTAAGTTTTGCTGTGAACTTTGCAGGTTCATCAAATAAAACTCTATTATCACTTAAACTTGTTGTAATAAAAATATGTGGATAATCCATTTTTTTAATATTGTTGTAGGGCGCATATGAAAAAATATAATCAAAGTGTTCTTTATTCTCTTTTGCATTTCCAAATTCGTCAAATTCTCCCACAGTTAAAGGTAAAGAATGATCAAGATTTGTTGTTAAAGAATCCACAAATGGAACAGCCATAATAATTCCTAAAAATAATTCAGGAGATTGATTGACAACAGCTCCCATTAATAACCCTCCAGCTGACCCACCCATGCCAATAATTTTTCCTTTAGACGTATAATTTTTTTCGATCAAATATTGTGCAGCATAAATATAATCTTCAAAAGTATTTTTTTTGTTTGTTAATTTTCCCTCTTTCCACCATTTCATACCTTTTTCCATACCACCTCTAATGTGGGCTGTTGCCCAAATTATATCTCTATTGATAAGACTTAATCTTGTAGAAGAAAAACCTGGAGACATAGAATTTCCGTAAGATCCATATCCATACAATAAAACATTTGCAGACCCATCAATTTTTGTTTTTTTGTGTCTTGTGATTGTTAATGGAACCATTCTCCCATCATGAGATTTAA
>CACAIU010000051.1 GCA_902532645.1 uncultured Pelagibacteraceae bacterium
AAGAAAACAAACTCAATCTAAATTAAAAAATCTGGGTAGAATGATTATTTATGAAAATAACGTTCTTATAATTGAATTAGATGATTATGGAATTTTAAAAAATAAAAAATTTTATAACCAAGAAGATATGAATAAAATTCAAATTGCTAAAGAAACCACAAATCAAGCATTTAAAAAAAATTCATTCGTATATGATTTTATGTCAAGCTTAAGACAAAAAATTAATGACCCTCTTGGACAGAGGGCCAAAAAAAGAAAAGCAATTAGCCAGCGATAACTGCTAAAAGAAGAAGAGCAACAATATTAGTAATTTTAATCATTGGGTTTACAGCTGGTCCTGCGGTATCTTTATAAGGATCTCCAACTGTATCACCTGTAACTGCTGCTTTATGAGCTTCAGACCCTTTTCCACCATGATTACCATCTTCAATATATTTTTTTGCATTGTCCCATGCTCCACCACCAGCTGTCATTGAAACAGCAACAAATAGACCTGTAATAATTACTCCAAGTAGCATAGCTCCAACAGATGCTAAAGCTGCTACTTGTCCACCAATTGATAAGATCACAAAATAAAGTACCACTGGTGATAAAACTGGCAGCAATGATGGGATAATCATTTCCTTAATTGCTGCAACAGTTAATAAATCAACTAACTTTGCATAATCAGGTTTTTGTTTTCTTTTCATTATACCAGGAAATTTTTTAAATTGCCTTCTCACTTCAACTACTACTGCACCACCTGCTCTACCAACAGCTTGCATACCCATAGAACCAAATAAATATGGTAACATACCACCAATTAGTAGCCCAACTACTACATATGGATTAGATAAGTCAAAAGTAACTACTATTCCTTCTAAAGCAGAACCAGCTTCTTTTGAAAAATGTTTAATATCTTCAGTATAAGCAGCAAACAAAACTAATGCTCCTAAACCAGCAGATCCAATAGCATAACCTTTTGTTACAGCTTTAGTTGTATTACCTACCGCATCTAGAGCATCAGTAGTCTTTCTTACTTTTTTATCTAAATTTGACATTTCAGCAATTCCACCAGCATTATCGGTAACTGGACCATATGCATCCAATGCAACAACCATACCAGCTAAAGCAAGCATTGTAGTTACTGCAATTGCAATACCAAAAAGTCCAGCAATAGTATTTGTAATAAGAATACCAGCAACAATTATTAATGCAGGGATAGCTGTTGCTTCCATTGATACAGCTAAACCTTGAATAACATTAGTACCGTGACCAGTTGTAGATGATAAAGCAACAGATTTTACTGGTCTATAACTTGTTCCTGTATAATATTCAGTAATCCAGATTAATAATCCAGTAATAACTAATCCTATAACACCGCAATAATATAGATCCATTCCATTAAAAGTTTTATCATTCACTGTATATTCATTTGTAAAACCAATCACATGATCTGTAACAGGCCACAATATTACTAAAGAAGCTAATGCAGAAACAACAAATCCTTTGTACAAAGCATTCATAACGTTATTACTTTTTCCTAGTTTTACAAAAAATGTTCCAACAATAGATGTTAACAAGCAAGCAGCACCAATAGACAAAGGGTAAATCATCATATTTAGATCACCAACAAAGAAAATTGAAGATAAAACCATTGTAGCAACAATTGTAACAGCATATGTTTCAAATAAATCGGCAGCCATACCAGCACAATCTCCAACGTTGTCACCAACGTTATCTGCTATCACTGCAGGGTTTCTAGGATCGTCCTCAGGAATTCCAGCCTCAACTTTACCAACTAAATCAGCACCAACATCTGCACCTTTTGTAAAAATTCCACCACCTAATCTCGCAAAAATTGAAATTAATGATGCACCAAAACCTAATGCAACTAAAGCATTAACAATTTCTCTTTCATCTACTTCAGATTTTAATAATATATAATAATAAACAGCTATTGATAACAGTGCTAAGCCAGCAACCAACATTCCAGTTACAGCACCAGATTTAAATGCAACAGAAAGACCTTGAGCTAAGCCTTTTCTAGAAGCTTCTGCAGTTCTTACATTTGCTTCTACAGACACTAACATTCCCACATAACCTGCAATACCTGATAAAGCAGCACCTATTAAATAACCTAGACCTACTAGCGGACTAAATGCTATACTCACAATCACCAAAACTACAGCGCCAACGATAGCAATAGTTTTGTATTGTCTTGCTAAATATGCTTTTGCACCAATTTGAATTGCAGATGCAATATCTTGCATTTTTGCATTTCCTGCACTTGAATTAAGAATATTTTTTCCAGTTAAAAATCCATAAACGATAGATAATAAACCGGCTCCAATTGTATATAATAGTATTGTTTCGACTGTTCCGCTCATATTAACCTTAAGTTGTTGGTTGTTAATTTTTAAGCCCGCACAATACAAAAAAAGATAAAAAAGACAATGATTAACTTCTAAAACAGATGAATATAACCTTTAGATTTAGCTTGAATTTGCTTGCCTTTTACATCGAATATCAAAGATCTATCTTTACCAGATACAATTTTACCAATTTTGGTTATTTTAATTCCAGTTGTTTTAGAAGCTTTTTTAATGATTCTAGCTTTCTTAATATCTGCAGT
>CACAIU010000052.1 GCA_902532645.1 uncultured Pelagibacteraceae bacterium
TTTTTCAACATTCTCAGTAAAAAGATTTGTAACTTTCTCTAGTTCTATATCATCTGTAAGAGGATGATTAGAGTTAATTTCCTGAATTATTTTTTGATTAAGTGTCCATAATTTTTGCAAAAACTTGAATGCCGAGTTTATTCCATCATCAGACCATTGGATGTCTTTTTCTGGTGGACTGTCTGATAAAATAAATAGTCTAACAGAATCTGCTCCATAACTTTTAATGATTTCCTCAGGATCAATCGTGTTTTTTTTTGATTTAGACATTGATTCTGAAGGACCAACTATAATCGCTTGTTTATTATCTTTTTTTAAAAATTTTTTACCATTTATCGTGATTAATTCTTCAGGACTAATCCAATTACCTTTTTGATCTTTATATGTCTCATGACACACCATACCTTGTGTAAATAATCCTTTAAAAGGCTCATTCAATTTAAAATCTTTATTTTTATATGAAATCGCATGCATAAAAAATCTTGAATACAATAAGTGCAAAATTGCATGTTCTACGCCACCGATATATTGATCTACTGGCATCCAATATTTTGCTTCCTCATGATCAAAACCATAATTATTATTTTTTGGAGAACAAAACCTTAAAAAGTACCAGGAAGAGTCAACAAATGTATCTAGAGTATCTGTTTCTCTAGTATATTTTTTTCCATCAATATATATATTTTTCCATTCATCTAATTGTTCAAGAGGATTTCCTTTTGAATTAAATTTTTCTATTTCGGGCAATTTTACAGGAAGCATCTTTTTTGGAATTTTAACTGGATTATTATTTATGTCGTACGCAATTGGTATGGGGCAGCCCCAATATCTTTGGCGAGATATACCCCAATCCTTTAATCTAAAATTTATTTTTTTTTCTCCAAGACCTTTCTTTTCAAGTAAATTTATAGTTTCATTAATTGATTCTTCTGGAACCTTAAGATTATTTAAAAATTCAGAATTAATTAACCTTCCCCCACCAGTATAGGCTTTATCCTTTATTTCTAATTGATTATCTTCATCAGGTTTAACAACAGTCGTAACTTTTAGATTATATTTTCGAGCAAAATCTAAATCTCTTTGATCATGAGCTGGGCACCCAAAAACTGCCCCTAGCCCATAATCCATTAGGACAAAATTAGCAAAATAAACTGGAACTCTTAATTTCTTATCTAAAGGATTAATTGCAACAAGATCAGTTTTAAAACCGATTTTTTCAGCTATAGCTATGGATTCTTCGGTTGTTCCTGTCCTTGAACAATCTTTCTTAAACTTTACAAATTCAGGGTCTTGTTCATAAAATTTAGCAATTGGATGATCTACGGACAGAGCTAAAAAGGACATTCCAAATAAAGTATCTGGTCGAGTAGTATAACACTTAATTTCTTTAATATTTTTATTAGAATCAATCTTAAAATTGATTTCGCATCCATAGGATTTTCCAATCCAATTTTTTTGCATTACTTTCACTTTATTTGGCCAATTAGAAAGATTATTTAAGCCCTCCAACAAATCTTTAGAAAATTGTGTGATTTTGAAAAACCATTGACTAAGCTTTCTTCTTTCAACTGGTGCTCCTGATCTCCACCCTTTTCCATCAATTACTTGTTCGTTGGCGAGCACTGTTTCATCAACTGGGTCCCAATTAACATAATTTTCTTTTCTATATACAAGGCCTTTATCATACAACTCTAAAAAAAATTCTTGTTGATGTTTATAATACTCCGAAGAGCATGTTGATATCTCTCTGTCCCAATCAATAGATAAACCTAATTTTTTTAATTGATTTTTCATTGTTGAAATATTTTTTTCAGTCCAATTTTTTGGATTTAAATTATTTTGTCTCGCAGCATTTTCAGCGGGCATACCAAAAGAGTCCCATCCCATTGGATGTAGAACGTTATAACCTTGAAGAGTCTTGTATCTAGCCAAGACATCTCCAATTGTATAATTTCTAACGTGTCCCATGTGAATTTTACCCGAAGGATATGGGAACATTTCTAGGCAATAAAATTTTTTTTTATTTCTATTAACTTTTGACGAAAATGTTTTTTTATTCTCCCACTCTTTCTGCCATTTTTCCTCTATTACTTTAAAATTGTATCTATCCACTGAGACAAGTTGGTTATTAATTTCCTAATTTCGGAGAATCGTAAGGTTTAAATTTTTTATCTTTTTTTTGTACTTCATAAATTTTGGCTGTTTTTAAAATTTTTTTTTTCAGTTCTTTTATTATTTCTCCTGAGCTTTCAGTTGTTGTACATCTATTTACTTCAACACATACTTTTTTAAAAACCTTTATATCTAAAGCATCACTTCTAATTTCGTTTGTCAAAAATCTTATAGAAATTTTAATGTTTTCGTTTGGATTTTCATTACTGGAGTACCAATCGGTTATAATTATTCCACCACTATAATTGACAGATGCAAGAGGCATAAAATCAATTGTATCTAGAGACGCTCTCCATAGTTCATTTGAACTTGCAAATTCAAAATTTCTAGAACCGCCACTATTAACTGTA
>CACAIU010000053.1 GCA_902532645.1 uncultured Pelagibacteraceae bacterium
TTAGAAGATATTTAATGAAAATTATTTTAGTAATGGGTTTACCTGGAGCAGGTAAAACAACTCTAGCAAATGAAATGGCACCACTATTAAATGCAAAAAGATTAAATGCAGACGAGGTAAGAAAAGCTGCAAACGATTGGGATTTTTCTGAAGAGGGAAGAGTAAGACAGGCAAAAAGAATGGCTGAGGCAGCTTTAAAATTAAAAGCAGATGGTCATTATGTAATTGCAGATTTTATTGCGCCAACTCCCGAAGCAAGAAGTTTGTTTCCAGCAGATTTTAGGGTGTGGGTCGATACGATTAAAGAAGGAAGATTTGAAGACACTAATCAGATGTTTGTTAATCCTAAGAATTTTGATTTTCATGTAACAACTCAGGATGCAAAAAATTGGGCACCAAAAATAATAGAGGAGATAAAAAAATGACACACCAATGGGATAACAAAAAACCAACAGCACAAATGCTAGGAAGATGGCAACCTTTTCACGATGGACATTACACTTTGTTTAAAGAAATTATTAAAAAAACTGGACAAGTTTGTATTCAAATTAGAGATGTACAGGGTGTAGACGACAATCCTTTTGATTTTGAAACCGTTAAAAAAAATATTGAAGACAGATTAAATCCTGAATTTGAAGGACAATTTAAAATAATGTTAGTACCTAATATTACAAATATTTGTTATGGTAGAGGAGTTGGATATAAGATTGAGGAAATAGTTTTGGATGAAAAAACTCAAAAAATATCAGCTACTAAGATAAGAGCAAAAATGAGAGAAGAAGGAAAGTTAAAATAAACTTAAATGAACGATAGACTTAAGACTATTGTAGATTTAGAAAAATATCCAATATACAATTTAAATTCACCAATAATTAAAAATCTAATTAAAAAATGTAAAGAAGAACTTGATCAATATAGTTGTTCAACAATTCCAAATTTTATTTTACCTAAATCACTTAAGGTAATGAATTCTGAGTTAGAAAAACAATTAGATGAAGTTTATATGTCTAAAGAAAGTATAAATGCATACTTGTATGCGAAGGACGATCCTTCGTTACCAAAAGATCATCCAAAAAGAACTTTTATGAATAGATATAATGGATATTTAAATTCAGATTGTTTTCCAAAAGACTCTGAAATGAAGTATCTTTACGAAACTGAGGAACTTTTAAAATTTGTATCTGCTTGTTTAGGCGTCTCACCTATTTACAGATGGGCGGATCCTTTAGCATGTCATGCGTATAATGTTATGAAACCAGATGGGGTACTTCCATGGCATTTTGATAGTTGTGAATTTACACTTAGTTTAATGATACAAAAATCTGAGAAGGGAGGAATATTTGAGTACTGTCCAAATATTAGAGAACCAGGAAATGAAAATTTCGAAGAAGTTCAAAAAGTTATAGCAGGAGATAGAACTAGAGTGAGACAATTGAAATTAGAGCCAGGAGATTTGCAAATATTTAAAGGTAGATTTACTTTGCATAGAGTAACAAAAGTTGAAGGCCAAAAATCAAGATATATGTGTATTCCAGCTTATGTTTTAGATCCATGGAGAGTAAACACTCCAGAACATTCCAAAGCTATTTATGGCAAAGTTTTACCAATTCATATAGAAAGAAATCAGGCTAGATCCGACGGATTAACTGATTAAATGACTAGTAACATTAAAATTAAAAAAAATAACAACGATGTTTCATCAATTATTATTGATGAACCTAAAACTTATAACTCTTTATCATTCAAAAATCTTTCAGATTTATTAAAGGCATTAAAAAAATTAGATGCTGATAAAAAAGTTAAAGTAATAATATTAGAGGGAGCCGGTAAAGGATTTAGTGCAGGCCATAATTTAAAAGAAGTAAGAGGTCTTAAAAAGAGAGATAAATATTTAAAATTATTTAATCTTTGTTCAAAAGTAATGCTTCAAATTGTTGAAGGTAGAAAACCTGTAATTGCTAAAGTTCATGGAGCAGCATTTGCAGCTGGCTGTCAATTGGTTGCAAGTTGTGATTTAGCTTATAGTACTAAGAACGCATTGTTTGCTACACCTGGTGTAAATATTGGTTTGTTTTGTAGTACACCTATGGTTGCTGTCAGTAGAAAGATAAATCGAAAACCTATGATGAAAATGTTGCTAACTGGAGAGCCTATCAATGCAAATTATGCAAAAGAAATAGGGTTAATAAATGATAATTTTTCAAAAGCCAAATTAAACAACGAAGTGTTAAAAGTAGCAAATAAAATTGCTTCTAAATCTAATTTAACAATAAAAATTGGAAAGCAAGCTTTTTACAAACAATTAGAAATGCCTTTAAGTAAAGCTTACGCTTATACAAGTAAAATGATGACTCTTAATATGATGGCAATGGATGCAAAAGAAGGAATTTCTGCTTTCCTCGAAAAACGA
>CACAIU010000054.1 GCA_902532645.1 uncultured Pelagibacteraceae bacterium
TAAAGGAAGCAGAAAAAAATGGACTTGAAGGAATAAATAAACTTCCGAAATCACTAAAAGTTTTACTCGAAAATTTATTGAGATACGAAGACGACTTAAGTGTAACAAAATCTCAAATAGAAGCGATTAAAAACTGGCTAAAGACAAATAAATCTAAAACTGAAATTGCATATAGACCAGCAAGGGTTTTGCTTCAAGATTATACAGGAATACCTGCGGTTGCAGATTTAGCCGCAATGAGAGAAGCGGTTAAAGAAAAAAATAAAGATCCAAATACAATCAATCCACTGTCTGCAGTTGATCTTGTAATTGATCACTCTGTGCAAGTCGACCAATCTGCAAAAGCAGATTCTTTTGAAAAAAATGTCGATATAGAATTTGAAAGAAATGGTGAGAGATATTCTTTTTTAAAATGGGGACAGCAGGCATTTGATAATTTTAGAATAGTTCCACCAGGAACAGGAATTTGTCACCAAGTAAATCTAGAATATTTGTCAAAAGTTGTTTGGTCAGAAGAATTTAAAGGGGAAAAATATCTTTTTCCAGATACTTTAGTTGGAACAGACAGTCATACAACAATGGTTAATGGCTTGTCTGTTTTAGGATGGGGTGTTGGAGGAATTGAAGCTGAAGCAGGAATGTTAGGTCAACCAATTTCCATGTTAGTTCCAGAAGTTATCGGTTTTGAAATGAAAAACAAAATGCCAGAAGGAACTACTGCTACTGATTTAGTATTAACTGTTGTTAAAATGTTAAGAGATAAAGGAGTGGTTGGTAAGTTTGTTGAGTTTTATGGAGAAGGTTTAAAAAATTTAACTCTTGCGGATAGAGCAACAATTGCAAACATGGCACCAGAATATGGTGCTACTTGTGGTTTTTTTCCTATCGATGAGGAAACATTAAAGTATTTAAAATTTTCTGGAAGAGATCAACAAACTGTTGATATCGTAGAAAATTATGCCAAGGAACAAGGTTTATGGGCGAGTAATGAAATAGAATTTACTGACATTATATCTTTAGATATGTCTACAGTTGTACCAACTATTTCAGGACCTAAAAGACCTCAAGACAAAGTTCTTTTAACAGATGCACCTAGTTCATTTGAAAAAGTATTACAGGAAGCTACAAATAAAAATGAAAAATCAATTTCAAAAGTAATAAATACAGATTATGAAATTAAAGATGGTTCAATATTAATTGCAGCAATAACATCTTGTACGAACACTTCTAATCCAAATGTTCTAATTGGGGCTGGACTATTAGCTAAAAAAGCTATTGAAAAAGGTTTACAGGTTAAACCCTGGGTAAAAACTTCTTTAGCACCTGGATCTCAAGTAGTTACAGACTATTTAGCAAAAGCTGGATTAAACACTTATTTAGATCAGCTTGGCTTTAATTTAGTTGGGTATGGCTGCACAACTTGCATTGGAAATTCAGGACCACTTCCAGAAAATATTGTAGAAGCGATCCAAAAAGAAAATATTTATGCAGTTTCAGTTTTATCTGGAAATAGAAATTTCGAGGGAAGAATTTCACCACATATAAAAGCTAACTATTTGGCTTCACCTCCACTTGTTGTTGCATATGCAATAGCTGGGCATATGGAAGTTGATTTGTATAAAGATCCATTGGGAAAAGATAAAGAGGGAAAAGATGTATTTTTAAAAGATATTTGGCCTTCAAATAAAGAGATAGAGGAAACTTTAAAAGATTCACTTAATGCTGAGATGTTTATACAAAGATACTCAAATGTTTCAGAGGGCCCAACTCAATGGCAAAAAATTAAAACTGATAAAAGCAGTATCTATAATTGGGATAAGAGATCAACATATGTAAAAAAACCTCCGTTTTTTGACTCGCTACCAGATAAGCCAGAAGGATTTAAAGAAATTAATGACGCAAGACCATTATTAATTCTAGGTGATATGGTCACCACTGATCATATATCGCCAGCTGGTAGTATTCAAAAAGATAGTCCAACTGGTGAATATTTCATGGAACACCAAATTTTACCTAAAGATTATAATTCATATGGTTCAAGAAGAGGCAACCATGAAGTTATGATGCGAGGAACTTTTGCAAATATTAGAATTAGAAATGAAATGGCTCCAGGTACAGAAGGTGGTTTTACAAAGTTATATCCAGAAGAAAAAGTTCTTCCTATCTATGATGCAGTTGTTGAATATAAAAAAAGAGGAACAGATTTAGTTGTAATTGGTGGAAAAGAGTATGGAACTGGATCATCTAGAGATTGGGCAGCTAAAGGAACAAAATTACTTGGGATAAAAGCAGTAATTGCAGAGAGTTTTGAAAGAATCCACCGATCTAATTTGATTGGAATGGGAATATTACCGTTACAATTTATCGAAGATGTAAATAGAAAAAAT
>CACAIU010000055.1 GCA_902532645.1 uncultured Pelagibacteraceae bacterium
TACCGAGAGCTAGCTAAAAAGATAGTTTATCCATTTATTGGTAATTTTATGTCTGAGGGTGAATTAAGTAATATTATTGATAAATCTTACTCTACATTTAGAAAAGATAACGTTGTAGATTTAATGAAGCTTGGAGACAAAACGGTATTAGAGCTATTTCATGGTCCTACATTAGCTTTTAAAGATGTTGCCATGCAACTTTTAGGTAATTTTTATGAATATTATCTAAACAATGAAAATCAAAAAATTAACATTGTTGTTGCCACATCAGGAGACACTGGTGCAGCAGCAATTGATGCAATTAAAGGTAAAAAAAATGTTAATATTTTTGTGCTTCATCCAGATAATCGTGTTTCACCAGTACAAAGAAAATTAATGACAACAGGTAAACATGAAAATGTATTTAATATTGCTATAAAAGGAAATTTCGATGATTGCCAAAACCTGGTTAAATCCATGTTTGCAGATAAGAAATTTTCTAATGACATTAAAATGTCAGGCGTAAACTCTATTAATTGGGCGAGGATTATTGCTCAAAGTGTTTATTATTTTTATAGCTATTTATTAGTTGAAAATACAGGTCAACTAACAAATTTTTCAGTACCAACAGGAAATTTTGGAGATGTTTATGCCGGATATTTAGCCAAAAAAATGGGCTTGCCTATAAATAAATTAATTGTTGCAACTAATCAAAACGACATTTTACATAGAGCAATATCAAAAGGTAGTTATGATGCGGAAAAGGTTTCAGAAACTATTTCTCCTAGTATGGATATTCAAATAGCTAGTAATTTCGAGAGACTTATATTCGATCTTAATAATGAGGATGATAAACAGACTACATTAGATATGAAAAATATTAAAGAGAATGGAAAATATTTAATTGGTGATGATAAATTAAATAAAATTAGAGAAAATTTTTTATCAGCTAGTCTGAGTGAGAATGAGACTTTGGAGGTTATTAAAAAGGTGTATGAAAAATTTTCAGTAGTTTTAGATCCACACACAGCAATTGGATATGGTGCTTTTGACAAACACAACCTTAGAGGAAATAATATTGTACTAGCAACCGCACATCCATGTAAATTTCCTGATGCTGTTTCCAAAGCTATTAATTTAAAATCTGATTTACCAAAAGAACTTGAGTTTATTTTGAATGAAAAAGAAGATTATGATATATTAGAAAATAATTTAGAAAAAATTAAAAACTATATTATAGGTAAAACAAAATGAAGATTAAAGAAGGCGAACAACTTCCAAATTCAGAATTTTATTATTTAGACTCAAGTGGAGCAGCAAAAAAAATAACTACAGCAGAAGTTTTTAAAAATCATAAAACAATTGTGATTGGTGTTCCTGGAGCATTTACAAAAGTTTGTTCTGCAAAACATCTTCCAGGGTATGTTAATCATTACGAGGAAGCAAAGAATAAAGGGGTTACAAAAATTATTTGTGTCTCCGTTAATGATCCAAATGTGATGAAAGCATGGGGTGAAAGTCAAAAAGTTGAAGATAAAATATTTATGGCTGCAGATCCATATTGCGAATTTACTAAATCAATTGGAGCAGAAATAGATAGACACGATCGGGGTCAGGGAATGAGGTCAGCAAGATATACAATGTTAATTGACGACAATGTTGTAAAGAAAATACAAGTAGAAGAAAATACTGCCACTTGTGAAATTTCAGCAGCTCAAAATTTTTTAAAATTAATCTAAATTTGCAGCTTTTTTAGCTAGTAAGTCCACCTCTTCATTTAAAGGGTTTCCATCATGCGCTTTAACCCAATTCCATTCAATATTAAGTGATTTATTTAAATTATAAAGATCAATCCATAAATCTTTATTTTTAACATCTTCTTTTTTTGAGGTTTTCCAATTATTAGCTAACCAAGTATTAATCCATTCAGTTATTCCATTTTTTACATATTGAGAGTCAGTGTATATCTTTATTTCAACACCAGGTTTCATATCTTTCAATGCATTAATTGGGGCCAACAACTCCATTCTATTATTTGTTGTATTTTTTTCGTTACCACTAATTTTTTTTATTTCTTTTCCATCATTTATAATTGCAGCCCATCCACCATTTCCTGGATTTATTAAACAAGAACCATCTGTATAAATTGTAATCATTAATTTAAATAATCTTTAAATGAACTTAAATTATTGTGAGAAAGTAATTTTTGATAGTATT
>CACAIU010000056.1 GCA_902532645.1 uncultured Pelagibacteraceae bacterium
GATATAGACCTACATTTAATCAAAAAAAAATATTATTAGAAGTTCATTTGTTTAATTTTTCTGGAAATCTTTATAATAAGCTTTTATCAGTAGAGTTTTTAAAGTTTATAAGAGCAGAAAAAAAATTTAAAGATATTAATCAATTAAGAGCACAAATAAAAAAAGATTTAAATATTGCAAAAAATACCAAATGACCAAACCACAAATAAATCTTCCTAAAACAGCTTTTTCCATGAAAGCTAATCTGCCTTCTAAAGAGCCAGAAATTCTTGAATATTGGAAAAAAATAAATCTTTACAATGAATTAAGAAATGTAAGCAAAGGAAGAGAAAAATTTGTCTTACATGATGGACCTCCTTACGCGAATGGAAATATTCATATGGGAACAGCTCTCAATAAAATTCTCAAAGATATAATTGTAAAATTTCATCAAATGGACGGTAAAGATTCTATTTATGTTCCAGGCTGGGATTGTCATGGCCTGCCTATTGAATGGAAAATTGAGGAACAGTACAAAAAAAATAAAAAAAACAAAAACGAGGTTCCAATAGTTGAGTTTAGAAAAGAATGTAGATCATTTGCAGAAAAGTGGATAGAGGTTCACAAAAGCCAATTTAAAAGATTAGGTGTTGTTGGAGATTGGGAAAATTATTACTCTACAATGAGTTTTAATGCTGAAGCTCAAATCGTAAGAGAACTTGGAAAATTCTTAAAAGAAGGAAGTTTGTATAAAGGTTTTAAACCAGTGCTCTGGTCTACAGTTGAAAAGACTGCTCTTGCAGATGCTGAGGTAGAATATCAAGACCATAAATCAGATACAATCTATACATCATTTAAAGTTAAATCATCTAATTTAAAGGATTTAGATGGAAGTGAGGTAGTTATTTGGACAACAACTCCATGGACTATACCGGCAAATAAAGCTTTAGCATTTAATGAATCTCTTGATTATGTGATATTAGAAATAAATGATGAAGGTGATTTTAAAAATAGAAAAATTGTTATCGCAGATGCTTTATTAGAAGCAGTTGTAAAAGAGTGTGAATTAAAAAATTATAAAAAAATTCATAAATTTAAAGGTAAAGAGTTTAAGAGTACTATTTGCAGTCATCCATTTTTAGATCTTGGTTATGATTATGATATTCCCATGTTGGAAGCTAGATTTGTAACAACTGAGCAAGGAACTGGAATTGTTCATTGTGCGCCAAGTCATGGACCAGATGATTTTAATCTCTGTTTGAACAACGATATTAAAGCTGTTGAGACGGTTGATGGAGATGGAAAATATACAAACAATGTAAAATTGTTTGAAGGAATTCATATTTTCAAAGCAAATCCAATTGTGATTGAAAAACTCAAAGAACAAAAAAATTTATTATTTAATAGTGAGCTAATTCACTCATATCCACATTCATGGAGGTCTAAGGCTCCACTCGTTCATAGAGCTACGCCGCAATGGTTTATTTCAATGGAAAGTCATAAATTGAGAGATAAGGCATTAAAGGCAATTGATGAAACTAATTTTTATCCAAGTAAAGGAAAAGAAAGATTGAAATCAATGATCGAAACACGACCTGATTGGTGTGTTTCAAGACAAAGAGTTTGGGGTGTACCTCTTCCAATATTTGTGAGCAAAAAAACAAAAGAAATTTTAGTAGATGATGAAGTTATAGAAAACATTGCATCTATTTACGAGAAAGAAGGTTCCGATTGCTGGTTTTCAGACGATCCTCAAAGATTTTTAGGCAATAAATATAAATCTTCTGAATATGATAAACTTAGTGATATTGTTGAAGTATGGTTTGACAGTGGATCAACGCATTCATTTGTATTAGAAAAAAGAGATGATTTAAAATGGCCTGCTTCAATGTATTTAGAGGGTTCTGATCAACATAGAGGTTGGTTTCACTCATCATTGTTAGAGTCTTGTGGAACTAGAGGTAGAGCACCTTTCGAGTCTATTTTATCTCATGGTTTTGTTGTAGATGGTAAGGGTTTAAAAATGTCAAAATCATTAGGAAACGTAATTGCGCCTGATGATATCTTGAAAAAGTATGGTGCTGACATTTTAAGAATTTGGGTAGCATCATCAAATTATGCAGAAGATTTAAGAATAGATTATTCTATTTTAGATCAACACGCAGAGTCTTATAGAAAAATAAGAAAT
>CACAIU010000057.1 GCA_902532645.1 uncultured Pelagibacteraceae bacterium
TATTGCAAGCATACTTCCAAGTTGACCACCCCCAATGATACCAAGAGTAATTTCTGACATTTTATTTTGGAGATTTCTTTACAGATTTAGTTTGTGATGTTCTAAAATTTTTAAGTTTTTTTCGAACATTTGAATTATTATTAGCAATTATTGCTGCAGCTAACAAAGCAGCATTAATGGCGCCATCCTCTCCGATAGCAAGCGTTCCCACAGGAATTCCTTTAGGCATTTGTGCAATTGATAACAAACTATCTAAACCTTTAAGTTTTTTACTTTCAACAGGAACACCAAGTACTGGCACATGCGTAAGTGCTGACATCATGCCTGGAAGATGAGCAGATCCTCCAGCACCTGCAATTATTACTCCTATATTATTTTGCTCAACTTTTGCAGCATATTCATACATTCTCTAATTTTCTTAAGTGCTTTTTCTCTACTTAAAATCCAATTATTTAATAGAGTTGGGTGATTGACTATAAATGGAGCCATACCCAAGCCTGTAGAATTACCTATTCCCAAGTTTTTACTAATATTATCATCTAGCTTAACGGCTGTTTTTGGATTTTTATGATAAGCAACATGATTAACTTGATCAAAAGTAAATTGTCTTACCAAATAAACCAGCATCATTTCTAATCTGAATGGACCATTAATTTCTTCACGATTTTTAATTCTGAATCGATCTGCAAGACCAAATTTGCCTGAGCCATATACTGCTGTAGTCCTATATAAATAGCCTACTTTTGATAATAAGTTTAAATCTGGCTGCTTACCATTGCTCAAACTTTCAACTACATGATTATAAATTCTTACTGATTTGTTTGCTCTCGATAAAGTTAATTCTTTATAAGAAAGTCTGCCGACTTCTTGTTTTGGAACTTCATTTTTTAATCTTTCAATGTCTTTTTTTGTAGGAACTCCATCATGTAATGTAAAAGCTGCATCCCATTTTGTAGCAATAACTCTATCTGATCTTTCTTCATCTTTGATTTCATTTGCAAAACAAACCAGAGAATAAACTCTTTTATTTTTTTTAAATGAATAAACAGCTTCTCCAAAACCATTTTCATTTAAATTAAATAAGTCTCTTTTATATTCCCACTCTTTAAATTCATTAAGAAAACTTCTTAAAAAAGATAATTTTGATTGATGAAAAGATCCTAACCTTGATAATTTCATTATCTTATTTGGGTCTCTTAATTCTACTTTCATAATTAAATTGATTTATAAAAATTGTACCAGTTATTTCCAAGTATTCCATATGTCTCGGTATCTGAAAAACCTACTTTTTTAAGACCCTCTTCAATATTTGAAAACCCTCTGGCATCAAGAAACCAATCAGGTTGTTTCGGAAAACCTGGTTTATTTTTAGAACCCTCACCATAATTTTTACTTTTAGACCAAGAACCATTTCTCATCCATTCAACAACAGTATCTGGATGATCTAAACAAAGATCTGATCCTATTCCTATTTTTTTTACATCCATTATTTCAACTAATTTTGCTACCATTTCACAAAAACTATTAAGAGTACAATTTGTATTTTCTTTTAAATGATGAGGGTATAACGATAAACCCAACATACCGCCACTATCACTCAAAGTTTTTAATAAATCTGAAGATTTGTTTCTTTTCGCTGGATGCCAAAAAGATGGATTTGCATGAGTAATTGCTATTGGTTTTTCACTAAACTCAATTGCATCTAGAGTGCTTTTTTCTGCAGAATGTGACATGTCAACCACCAGACCGACTCTATTCATTTCTCTTATAACCTCACGTCCAAAATTTGTAACTCCACTATCTACTTTTTCATAACAACCTGTTGCAAGCAAAGATTGGTTGTTATAAGTAAGTTGCATAAATCTACATCCTAATTCATGAATCTTTTCAACTAAATTTATATCATCTTCGATTGGTGAACAGTTTTGAAAACCAAAAAATATTGCAGTTTTGTTTTCCTTATTAGCTTTATCAATATCGTGAAAATTCTTACCAGGAAAAATTAAATCAGAGTTTTCATGAAATAATTTTTCCCATTTTTTTATTTCGAGTTGTAATTCA
>CACAIU010000058.1 GCA_902532645.1 uncultured Pelagibacteraceae bacterium
AACTTTTTTGATTTGACCATTCAATATCAATTTTATCTAATTTTTCATCACATGAAGCTAAAATTATTTCAATTAGATCAGTTTTGATTCTTGGTAGTATTGTTTGGCATTCTGGATCTCCCATTCTTACATTATATTCTATTAAGTAGGGCTCATTTTTAACAATCATTAATCCAGTGTATAAAAACCCTTTGTATTTAGTTCCAATTTTTGACAAACCTTTAAGAGTAGGATTTATAATTTTGTTAATTATTTTACTTTCAAGTTTCTTATTTATTAGTCTTGATGGAGAATAAGCACCCATACCGCCAGTATTTTTTCCTTTATCTCCCTCAAGAACTCTTTTGTGATCCTGGGCTGTCTGAAATAATTTGAAAACGTTACCATCGTGTATAGTAAAAAAACTCATTTCTTCACCATCTAAAAATTCCTCAATTAATAAATTTTTTGCATTTCCAAATTTTCCATTAAATATTTCTTCAACAGCTAAATTACCTTCATTTATATTTTTACAGATGTAAACTCCTTTTCCTGAAGCAAGATTATCAGCTTTAATTACAATTGGATAATTTGAATTAACTAAAAATTTCTTTGCCTCATCTTTGTTTTCAAATATTCCAAATTTTGCAGTTGGAATTTCAAATTTTTCACAAATTTGTTTAGTGAATATTTTTGAACCCTCTAGTTGAGCAGCTTTTTTTTTTGGTCCAAATACTTTTATTTTATGACTTTCTAAATAATCAACCAAACCATCAACCAAAGGTTTTTCTGGGCCAATAATTATTAAATCAATTTTTTTTTCTAATACAAAATTTTTCAATAGTTTAAAATTTTCTGGATCTATACTAATATTACTTGCAATATCCTCTGTACCGGCATTTCCCGGAAAACAAAATATCTCATCTATTCTTCTAGAATTTGCTAAACTCTTGCATATTGCGTGTTCTCTTCCACCACTTCCTATTATTCCAACTTTCATATAAAACTATATAAACTAAAAATGATAAAAAAATTAGCAAAAATAAAATATTCACCAAATAATTTTCAGATTATTGAACCAGGAGATTATGTGGTATGTGCAATTTCAGGAAAAAAAATAAATTTAGAAAACCTAACTTATTGGAATGTTGAGTTCCAAGAAGCTTATTTTTCTTACAAGGAAGCTTTACAAAAAAGAGAAATGTTAATTAAAAAATAATTTTATTTCCAACGATTGTGAGACCATATCCATTGTTCTGGTCTTTTAAGTATCATTTTTTCAAGAATGAGATTTAAATCATCAGTAATATCTTGAATTGTTGTATCTTTAGAAAATTTTACGGGATCATATATTTTAATCTTGAACCTCAATTCATCTAATCTTTCAATGTATACTGGCACAGCAGGAATGTTGAATTTTTTAATTAATTGTGCAGGTATAGTTGTAGTCAGTGCCTTTTGATCAAAAAATTTAGATAAAATTCCTTCAGAAACCCTTTGATCGATCATTATAGCAGTAGAAAAATTTTTTTTTTTAAAAATCGTTAATTTTTTCAATCCACCTATTCCTTTTTTAATTTGATTTTTACAAATATATTTTTTTCTAATTGACTCCATAATTATATTTAAGAAAATATTATTTAAAGGTCTATAAATTGCACATAAATTTATCCCAGTTTTTTCTAAGCACATAGCCATTAATTCAAAGTTACTTAAATGTCCTGATATAAAAACAACTTGCTGATCTTTATCTTTTAAATCGTCAATTATATTTTGACCTTCAATAACAATATTTGACTCAAGTTTTCCATATCTAAAATCCTTAATAAATATATATTCTGCAAAGGTTCTTCCATAATTATTCCACATTAATTTTGTGATTTTATTTAAATCTTTGTTATTTATATTTGGCAAAGCTCTTTTAATATTTGTTTGAATTAATTGTTTTGATCTAAAGTAAGGGCCAATTATTTCAAAAATTTTTCCACTAAGTTTTGAAGAAAAATTTACTCCCAAAATTTTGAATAGTAAAAAGAATATAACTG